>DAOLNV010000043.1:26382-45198 GCA_035416745.1 Candidatus Hydrogenedentota bacterium
GTCCTCCTCCCGCCGTGGCGCGGCCTCCTCCGCTGTGGCGTGGTTTCCTGACCACGCCACTCTCGCGACCGAAGGTCTCCAACTCGAAAAGGGGAGGTCCCCCGTGGCCGCTGCAGATTCCCGGCATCTCGGCCTCACGCCCTCACGCCAGCTTCGGCACCTCGAAACCTTCGCGGTACCCGCTCCGCGTGAGAAACGCGTTGGCTTCGGCATCGCCGCCGAAGGTTTCGGTTGCGGGATCGAAGGTCACGTCGCGGCCGAGACGGTAGGCGATGTTGCCGAGGTGGCAGAACGCCGCACCGATGTGTCCGTCGATGGGTTTCGCGGGCACGGCGTCCCGGTTGCGTGTGCGCACGGCGTTGAGAAAACTGGTCAAGTGCATCCTGACGGGGTCGCCCTTCTCGGGCGGATTCTCGTCGGGGATTTCCTTGCCCTCGGCGTCGTAGCATGCCGTGTCCACGGAATAGCCGTTCGACCCGTAGAACAAGTTGCCGCTTTTCGAACCGCCTTCGTCGTTCGAGTAACGTCCGCGGATCTCGCACGTGAACAACGTGCCGTCAGCGAACGTGGCCGTAGTTGTCTGTACGTTGGGGGTCTCCGCGCTGTCCTGGTACCCGTACCGGCCGCCCTGGCTCGCGATATGCACGGGCAGGCCCTTCCCGAGGGCCCAGTTGGCGACGTCCGTGTAGTGCGGACCGTTGTTGCCCAGTTCGCCGTTGCCGTAATGCCAGAACCAGTGCCAGTCGTAATGCACGTATTTCCTCGAAAACGGTTTCTCAGGGGCGGGTCCCTGCCAGAGGGTCCAATCCAACGTCTCGGGCGGGGCCTCGTCGGGATGGAACGGCACCGGCGGACGCGTGCTGTAGTGAATTGCGCGCGCGTGATAAATGTCGCCGATGACGCCCGCTTTGAGACGCTCGATGAGACGCTGCCATTCCGGCTCCGACCGGCGCTGCGTCCCGACTTGCACGACCCGGCCGGTCTGCTCCGCGGCCGCAACCAGTTGCCGGCCCTCCCAGATCGTGTGCGACATGGGTTTTTCGACGTACACGTCTTTTCCTGCCTGGCACGCCCATACCGCCCCGAGCACATGCCAGTGATTCGGCGCGGCGATAACCGCCACGTCGATCTCCTTGTCAGCGAACAGGTCGCGCAGGTCGCGGTAGGTTTTCACCGAAAGATTCATGTCTTTCTTGTACTCGGCCGCGCGCGCCTCGAGAACCTCGCGGTCAACATCGCAGATAGCGCCCACTTCGACGCCGTCCAACTTGCACAAGTTCTTCGCCAGGTAATCGCCGCGGCTCCGCATGCCAATCACGCCCGCACGGATCCGTTCGTTCGCGCCAAACACTTGTCCCCGCGCAAAAGTCCCCGCGGCCAGAATCGCCGAAGCCGAAGCGCCCAAAAACTGCCTGCGTGCAATATGCATGTTCACAATCCTCCTGCTCGCCGTCTTCTATCGCCCCCTGCGCGACCGCAGGAGTATCTCGTCCGCCGCATCCACGCTGCGCCGGTAGTATACGGCCATCAATCGTACCATCTCGTCACGGGTGAGATCACCGTGACTGCCGAGGCGGGCCATGCGATCGCGGTAGATGTGATAAAGCGTGATCGCCGCCGCCACCGAGATGTTGTAGCTCTCCGTAAAACCTATGATAGGAAGCCGGACCAGCTCATCCGCCATACCCGCAAGCGTCTGCGATACGCCGTCGTGCTCATTGCCGAAGAAGACGGCGGATGGCGCATCGAACGCGATCTCGGCGATGGGACGGCCTCCCTGGAGATGCGTCGCTATGATGCGGTAGCCCATATCGCGCAGATGCGTCACGCACGGGACCGTGGCGTTCCAGCGTCGTATGTCCAGCCACTTCTCGGCGCCTTTGCTTACCCGGTTGGCCTTCTTGAATTTCGTGACCAGGTCGATGACGTGCGCGGCCTGGCACCCCATGGCCTCGGCCGAACGCAGCACCGCGTTCACGTTGCCAAAATCGTACAATCCCTCGAGAACCGGCACAACCGAGTACGTCCGCTGCGCCACAACCTCGCGAATGCGCTGTTTGCGCTCCTCGCTGATGTACTCCTCGAGCACGCATAGGATTTCGGACGCCGAAAACGGTTCGCCGCGAATCCTGAACGGCTCCGTCTGCGGGCACAGCGATCTCTCCGCCATGGTTTCCCCTGCCCTAGTTTCCGCCAAGCACTTCGTCCGCAAGGGACTGCGCCGCGTCAGCCAGCGCGCGCGCCTCGCGAATCGCGGCTTCCTCGGGTTCAAACCCCAGCGCTTCCTTGTCCGGCGCGCTCAAGGCGTATCGCAAATCGCGGGTGGCGGCGTTCCGGGCGGTCCACGCGCCCAAACGCATCAGCAACGACAATAGCAGCAATTCTCCGGCAACAATGATCGCCAGAACCGTCAGCGCATGAACCAGGAACCCGGAGGGCAGCACCTGCTCGCCGAAATACCGCATCACGATGTCGAAGCACGTCTGGGCCAGAAATGCCAGGGGCCCCAAGTCGAGTGCCAGGGCCACCGGCCAGCTCGTCAGCCACTGGGCACGGGACACTATGCGGTCACGGGCAGGTCCCCGCAACACGCCCGCCACGCGCTTGCCCACCGCGCTCACGTAGTCCGCGTATCCCGAATCCCCCTCGATTCTATCGAACCCCGCCCGGGCCAGTGACAGCGACAGCTCGCTGCGGTGTCCGTCATAGCTGTGCTGAATGGCGTCGGAAGCCAGCGCAAAATCCTCTTGAAATGCGTGGGCGCTCGATAACAGCGCCGCGGCTTGCCGCCCCGTCCGCGTTCTCCGACCACCCGGCAGCCACGACGCAAGACGCACCGGAACCGATCGCACGGCATCCAGCAGACGGTACAGCGTCAGCACCACGCCCAATGCCCGCAAATCAATCTCACGGCTGAGCGCGTACGCCCACAAATACTTCTCGGCAAAGAGACGCTTGCGCACGATCCCTACCATGTCTTTCGCCAATACCCTGCGTCTCTCGTCCAGCGTCTTCTCGAGCGCGGCCAATTCCGGCGCACGCACGCCTACCCGTTCATGAAGGTCCCTCAACGTTTTGGTAAGAAGGCCGATGGCGTTGCTGCGCTTGATGCGACGCACCCGTTCGCGAGTCAATTCCTCGCCCAGGAACGCCTCAAATTCGCGCCAATCAAACTCGTCGGCGCGTCTCGCGTCACCCCGGAGCTTGCGATCCAGCGTCGTACGCGAATTCAACCGGAAATACTCGCTAATCGTGAATCCCTGTTCTTCAAGGCGTTTCAGCCAGTGGTCCCGGATGCTCTCGGTTTCCGGACGAGCTTTGGTTTCCACGCACGCCATGGTGCGTTCGGACTGCAGCGGCCGCAACAACGACCACGTCGCTTCGTCAAGGTATTTCTCGGGACTGCCGCAGACCAGGATCAGGTCGCACTTCGCCAGCACCCCCTGGACCGTCTCCCGGTGCTCTTTGATGACTGTATCCGAGTCAGGGGTGTCGACAATGACCAGATGCTCGAGGGCCGACCCAGAAACCGTCCGCCAATCCCGCGCCTCAAACCGCGCGCCGGGCGGATGGTATACGGTCGGCGTGGCCGTGCACGGACGAAACTCCGACGTCTCCGCGAGCTGGTCTCCCGCAATGGCGTTCAGCAGCGTCGATTTGCCCACACCGGACCCGCCCACCAGGGCAACCACGAGCAGATCGTCCAGCCGGGTCTCGCGTTCGCGCAACTCGGACACGCGCGCCCGCAGCCGCGGCGACTCCTCGCGCAGAGGGCGCCACGGGCCCTCGTAGGCAGCCAGACGCCGTAACCGTTCGACTATGCCCGCAAGGCTTTCAGACACGATTCTATTCCTTTCCGCAGTTCTTCGACCCCCTCGCCTTCCAATACCGCCGACATGCTCTCCAGCCCGGTCAAGAGAGGAGCGGTTACCTGTTCCAGGAGCGCATCGGCCAAATGCCGCCGCTGCTCCTCGAGCCAAGGCGACACAAAATCGAACATGGCATCGCCAAACTGGTACTCGATAACGCGGGCCACGAACTGCTCCGCCACCGGTCCCGCAACCAACATGGCCTCCGGGACCCCCACGCCGCCCGTGTAGATCGACATGGGCGCCGCAATAGCCGCCGGCGCTACCGCAAGTATCGTGTCCAGCGCTTCCAGCACATGCCGTTGATTCGGATGCTCGTTCCACCACGTCTCGATAGTCCGCTGGGCATGCCTCCTGAATTCATCCGAGATGTCCTCCGACCGGAGCACTTCCTTGACGACGCCCTCGGCCGCCGCTTCGGGTTCCAAGCGTTCCGAACACTTCCGCAACAAGTGAGCAGCCGGCTCGCGCAGATGTCCAATAGACTGGATATATCCAGCCACCAGTTCCCGCGTAATCCGTTCGATGGTCTGTTGATGGGCCGCGCGAATCTCCTCGCTCGACCGCTCCGAATCCGGGGTCTCCAGCACCGCCCGGCGCAGAAACGCCCGGGAAATGGTCCGGCCCAGAGCCGCGGCCCCGCGCGCGATGGCCGCGCTCGCCTTCCCTATGGTCCGCCGGAGCGGTCCACGCCGCGCCTGCACGAACTCGTGAAATAGCCCTCCCACCGCGGCGCCCGGCCGCGGATCATATGCTTCCGAGGCCCGTTTCGCCGTAAGACGGTACTCCTCGCGGACCGATCGCAACACCCCCGCTGCCGTGTCGACATCCTCCAGGAACAATTCCGCACGACCGCATAAGTGACGCACGGAAGACTCGAACACTCGGCGCTTGATCGCATAGACGTCGAGCTCCAGAAGGCAGGTCATCAGGTCCGTGTCGCCGTCCAGGGCTCGAATGGGCTCCCCGTACACCTGCGCCAGTTTGAAGTCATGCGGCACAACGAAAGCGGGACCGCGGCAGCCCACGTCCTTGCGGAATTCTTCGAGCTGGTGGCGCGCTGTCGCGAAATCGTCCACCGCATCGGCCTTGTTCATCACGGGGATGACTACGCGCCCCGACGCGAGCGCCTCGCGGAAAAACACCACGACGCGTTCGTCACGGTACTTCTCGCCCGTCAACACCGCCACAATGACGTCGCCCGCCGCGCGCAGATGTTCCGCCAGGGTCCAGTGCTGTTTTTCGATCGAGTCCACGTCCGGCGTGTCCAGCAGCACCAGCCGCCCGGGAAGGTCCGGATTCGTCACGACAAACAACCGGTCGGGCGGCGTCTTCTGCGAAAGCAGCATGTCCGGCTCATCCAGCATGGCCGGCGCAAACTCGGGGACGAGCTTCCCCTCGAGACACTGGGCAACCCGTCCGGGGCTCCCCGCCAGCAGCGGTCTGCGCGTTGCCGCGGCCGTCGAACGAACCGGGCTCACTTCCCGCCCCTGAAGAAGATTGAATACAGTGGATTTCCCCGTGTTGGTGCCCCCGGCCACAGCGGCGATCAGGCACCCTTCACCCGCAAGATGAGGCACGAGCTTGTACCGCAACAGGTTGACCCATTCCCGGGTGCCGTCAAACACGGCATCGCTGAGAATGGGGTCCGGCCGCAGCGCGCTCTCGAGCGACGTCAGCCCGCGCCCGCAGGCCTCGATGCCGGTCCCAAGCGCTTCACGCAAACCTGTTTCTTGCGTCTTCATATCCGCCTTAGTGTACCTGCCCGCTCTCCAGGAACAAAACCGGCCCCCAAGACCCGGGGCTGAGCGCCGCCCCGTCACCGGTGCGCGGGCACGGCCGAAGACCTCCCCTTGACCTGCTCGATAATCTCAGCAGCGCTCGGAGGTTAAGCGGGTGATTCGGCAGAGTTATTCCACTCTCTTTGGGGGGCCGCCGGAGGAAGGTCCGCGCGGAAGAGCAGTCATATGCACCTGGGGATTCGGCAATTCCCCGCTCGCCGCTGGGCGCCCGGCTTACATCCGCTCGGGGGCAGTGATCCCGAGGAGGCCGAGGGCGTTCTTGAGCGTCTGGCGCGCGGCCATGCACATCTGCGCACGGGCAACCTGCTGTTCACGCGTAGGCGCACTAATGACCGGACACTCGTGGTAGAACGTCGTGAAGGTCCGCGCCGTGTCAAGCGCGTACTGGCCGATGGGAGCGCAATTCCGTTGCGCCACGGCATTCGCCACTACGCCCGGGAACGACGCCAACTGCATCAGCAGCGCCCATTCGGCCGCCGTCTCTACAGGAAACGTCTCGCCGATGGTTTCGGGCCGCTCCCCGAATTTCCGTAGAATCGAGGCGATCCGCGCGCATGAATATTGCACGTAGGGGCCCGTGTCGCCCGTGAACGAAAGCGCCGACTCCCATTCAAACACCACGTTCTTGTTAGGATTCACGCGCAGAATCGCGAACCGTACGGCCGCAATGGCCACCTGCTTGACGATCGCGCGCCGTTCCCCCGCCGTAAGGTCCCGGCACTGTTCCTCGACCTTCTCGGCAGCGCGCGATTCCGCTTCGTCGAGGAAGTCGGAGAGAAGCACGACCGTTCCTTTTCGCGTCGACATCTTGCCTTCTTTTAGCGTGATATAAGCGTAATAGATAGGCTCGGGCGTTGCGAAACCCGCCGCCCCGAGAATCAAGGCCACCTGTTCCGCGTAGAGTTTGTGGTCCTCGCCAAGGACGATCAGATTGAGGTCCGCACCCAGGCTCATCTTGTGAATCGTGTACGAGAGGTCGCGGCATCCGTACATCGAGCTGCCGTTAGCGCGCATGAGCACAAAATACCGCCCTTCGTCCCGCGCGTGCCCCAGCTTCGCCAAGTCGACCACCAGACGGTCGTCTTCGTCGGTAAACACGGCGTCCTTGTCGCGCAATGCGGCCAGAACCTGGTCCAGACGCTCGTCGCGGATGTAGTCCGATTCGCGATCGAACACGTCGTAACTCGCCCCCACACGCTCGAGCACCGCCAGCTGACCCTTGAGGCAGAGATCAGTGATCTTATGGAATCTCCGGACGGTTTCGGGGTCCTTTTCCTCCATTTTTGCAAGCAGTTCGTAACCTTTATCGGCGAATGCCGGCTCCGCCTCGGCCCGCTCGTTGGCCTTGACGTAAATGTCCAGGACCTCGTCGAACGAAAGCTGCTCCGGTTCCGGGCATTCCAGCACCAACAAGCCGATCTGGCGGCCCATGTCGTTAACGTAATAGTGCACCTCGACGCCGTAGCCCTCGAAACGCAGCAAACGGACCACGCTGTCGCCGATCATGGCATTGCGGGCCCTGCCTACGTGCGGGCTGGCATTCGGGTTGATACTGGTGTGCTCGATCAGCACCCGCTTGCCCCCGCCCGAGGCATTCGACCCGAAAGCGTCACCGGCTTCAAGAACCGAGGCGACAATGCGCCGGGCAAAAACGCCGCGATTCAGTCTGAAATTCACATACGGACCCGCAACGGATGTTTCGAGGACCTCGGGGCCAAACGCGACCTCTTTGGCTATGCGCGCGGCAAGTTGCGGCGGAGGACATTTCAGTTTCCGCGCCGCCTCGAAGGTTCGAAGCGCCACATCACCCATATCGGGCTTGGGCGGCGGGGCAAACGTAAGCTCCGCCGGCTCGAGTTCAGGAATTGCGCTCACGATGCACTGTGCAATCGGCTCAAAAAGGTCCACGATAGGTCTCGCTCATTCTCTGTATCTGTATCTGCTGCAGCTATCCGCACGGAAAACGCTGGTTCTAGCACAGTCCCCCGCGTCAAGTAAAGAAACCCGCACGGAAACCCGCGCAAGACGGACCCCAGGGCTGCGCCACGCGAAAGGCGTGGCAGACCCCGGGGCGGACCCCGGAAGAGGTACAATGTACGTCACCTCTCCGCTGTGGCGCGTTTTCCAATCCCTTCACCCCGCTGTGACAGGGTCTCCCGACCCAGCCACTCTTCCGACCGCCAGGTCTCCGAAACGGCCTGAATGCCCAATACGCGTCCACAGATGACTTCCTGCGATAGAACCACCAAGGCACCAAGACACAAGGAAGACCGCAAACACGTCGCCTCCGCATCCCCGCTGTAGCGTCCGGCCTTGCGCCGGACGGCCGGACCGCCTGACGCAGGGTCAGGCGCTACTTTTCTTACGTGAGGCAATTGGCCGCGTTGACCTCCAGCAGCCGGTGTTCTATTCTGTTTTTGTTGATCGTGGATGCGTGGTTGCGAAGAAACGGTGTCATTCTCATAACAGGAGGAATAAGGACATGAAGAACAAAGGGTTCACACTGATTGAATTGCTTGTAGTAATTGCCATCATTGGCATCCTGGCGGCAATCTTGTTGCCGGCGTTGGCCCGCGCGCGCGAAGCGGCCCGGCGCGCAAGCTGCGCCAACAACCTCAAACAGATGGGCTTGGTGTTCAAGATGTACGCCAACGAAGCCAAGGGCGAGAAGTTCCCCACCATGAAAACACACCACTCTCTCAATCCCCTGGAAGCCGGGTATACGGGCCAGGGATGCGACAGGGTCACGAACGGCAGTATTTTCTTTGCGGGGCAGCAGGTGTACCCCGAGTATCTCAGCGATATGAACGTGTTGGTGTGCCCGTCGGATGCAGACGGGATCGAGGGCCTGGAATCGGGCATCTGGAATGTGGACGAGAATCCCGACCTGCCGCCGGACCCCTGCCGGTTTGACGGACGGTCCTACAAATACCTCGGCTGGGCCTTGACCAAGGATGATTTCATGGTCACCGGTGCGGACGAGAACGCCATGACCCAGGGCTTGGGAACGACCATCGACATGGGCTTTGGAACCGCGGTATACGGCTTGCTCGATCCCCCCGATATCACCCAGTTCGACTCCGACATCCCAGTCACCAAGGACGACGGCAAAAGCATCACCGTGTACCGGCTTCGTGAGGGCATCGAGCGGTTCTTCGTCACCGATATCAACAATCCCGCCGGCAGCGCATTGGCCCAGTCCGAACTTGCTGTGATGTACGACGAGGTCACCGAAATCGCCGACAACTTCAACCACGTCCCCGGCGGGGCGAACGTACTCTATATGGACGGGCACGTCTCGTTCCTGAGATACCCGTCGACGTACCCCGTCAGTCGCGCATGGGCATGGCTCTACGCCAACTTCCTCGACTGAAATAGCGGCGGGGCCGGTTGAACAGCAGAGGTTGGTTTGACCGCTCGCGGCCAGGACGCAATAGTGAGGGGCGCTGTCGACTTCGACGGCGCCCCTCGTGTCAGTAGCTTTCTTTCCAGTCTGCCGCTGGAAACGCTACACACGAATATCGAGTATCTGGCCCACGCCCGTTGACCGTGGCAACTGCACGCTCGCCGATTCGATCAACTTCACTACCTGTTCTCCCTGCTCTGCCATGACCTCTTTCTGCTTGGCCAGCACAGCCGCCTGCCGGGCCGCCTCAACCGGAATCTGGCCCGCACTCGAAGTGCCCGCCGACCCTATGGATGCCATCCCTATCACCCTCCGTCACTCCCGAGGAGACATCGGTGCTCGAAACGCGCCACATATCTCAAATGCTCCCATCAACGCAGAACTTATACCAGAAAACCGCTATTCGGGCAAAAGAATAGGGGTTTTTATTGTTTTTGCGCTGCGATTTGCCCGGCTTCTGCTTTCACGGGAGAGCGGGGTGCCACAAGATGTCACAAGAGGATACCGCACCTGGTACCGCCGAGCGCGGGTGTCTCACTCCTTGGGCGCCTCCCGCCAGGCCGTGCGGCCAGCGGTCCACACATAGAACGCGCCGATCCGCGGGGATCGGCGCGTAGCGTATCTCGGGGAAAACACTGGTTACATCATGCCGGGCATTCCACCCATTCCGCCCATTCCGCCGTGGCCATGGGGTCCGGGCGCGGGTTTTGGCGGTTCGGGGATGTCGGTCACGAGACATTCGGTGGTGATGAAGCAACCCGCTACGCTCACGGCATTCTGGATGGCGGTGCGAAGGACTTTTGCCGGGTCGATAATGCCCGCAGCCGCCAAGTCTTCCAATTGGCCGGTCTCGACATTGAGGCCGATGTTCGCCTTGGCGCCTTCCACCTTCTTGACGATTACCGGGCCTTCGAGCCCGGCGTTATTGGCGAGCTGGGCGAGGGGCTCCTCCAATGCGCGCCACACGATATTCGCGCCGACCCGCTCGTCGCCCTCGAGGTCAAGGGATTTCAGGCTTTCCCGCGCCGCAAGGTAGGCGATGCCGCCCCCGGGAACCCAGCCTTCTTCAATGGCAGCCCGTGTTGCGTTCAACGCGTCTTGCGTACGGCTCTTTTTCTCCTTCAGCGCCACCTCGGACGGGGCCCCCACGCGCACCACCGCAACGCCGCCCGCCAGTTTCGCCAGGCGTTCCTGAAGCTTCTCGCGGTCGTAATCCGACGTCGTCGACTCGATGGCGCGGCGAATGGTCTCGCAGCGGCCCATGATGTCTTTCTTCTTGCCAGCACCCTCGATGATCGTGCAGTCGTCCTTCGTGATCTCTACGCGTTTGGCGCGGCCCAGGTCCTTGAGCTCGACGCCCTCGAGTTTGGTCCCTAAATCCTCGGAAATGAACAGGCCGCCCGTCACGGTAGCGATGTCGCGCAGAATCTCTTTCCGGCGGTCGCCAAAGGCCGGGGCTTTCACCGCAGCCACGTTCAGGATGCCGCGAAGCCGGTTCACCACCAGGGTCGCGAGCGCTTCGCCCTCAACGTCTTCCGCGATGATAAGAAGAGGTCTTCCGCATTGGGCAATGGCCTGGAGAAGGGGCAGCATGTCCTGCATGCCGCTGATCTTCTTTTCGTGAATAAGGATGTAGCAGTCATCGAGTAGCGCGGTCATGTTCTCGGGGTTCGTGGCAAAATAGGGCGACAGATAGCCCCGATCGAACTGCATTCCGTCCACCACCTCCATCTCGGTCTCGAGCCCTTTGCCTTCCTCGATGGTGATCACACCGTCATCGCCAACTTCCTCGATAGCCGTCGCGAGCATCTTGCCAATCTCGGAATCGCCATTGGCCGAAACCGTCGCCACGTGCTCGATATCTTTCGAGTCGCGGACTTTCTTGCTCTGCTTCTGGATGGATTCCACCACTTTCGCCAGCGCCTTTTCCATCCCCCGCTTCAAGTGCATGGGGTTGCACCCCGCGGTGACGTGCCGCAATCCCTCGTGGATCAACCGCTGAGCCAGAATGGTCGCCGTAGTCGTGCCGTCTCCCGCAATGTCCTGCGTCTTGCTTGCCGCCTGACGCAGCATGCGCGCGCCCATATTGGCGTAGCCGTCTTTCAGCTCGATCTCTTTGGCTACCGCGGCGCCATCCTTGGTGATGTTTGGTGCGCCGAACGACTTCTCCAGCACCACGTTGCGGCCCTTCGGGCCCAACGTAACCTTCACCCCGTCCGATAACGCGTTTGCGCCTTCCAACAATGCCGCACGCGCCTCCTGGTCAAAAGCCAGTTTCTTGGCCATAATCCCTGCTCCTCCACTCTAAGAACCCATTCCATGTTTATACAGCTTGCCACACGGCATCGAGGCAGCTGCTCGTTTCACATATTCCCATAAGATATTCATGACCGAGACGTCGGGCAAAGCCCTCGGTACCCTCGAGATATGCAGGGACTCACCCCGGGCGCACTCCACGCGGCGGCCCTGCTTCGTTAGCACTCCTCCCGAACGAGTGCTAACAGGGCCGCATCGTACCATATGAACCAAGAACTGTCAAGCTCACAACACGCCTCACAAGAGACCGTCCAGACCTTCCGGGCGACCGGGCTGGCACCCCCAACAGCGACCGCAGCATGTTCTTGTTCGGCGAGGGGTTCGTGCCGCCCGGCCCCGGGCGTTGATGCGGGGTCCTATCCTTCGTACAATGAGCCAGCGTCACGATTCAGGAGAGGGGGTACAACGCCATGAGAAACATGCTGATGACAGGGCTCGTGCTCGCCGTCGCGCTGACGGCCGCGGCCCAGGATGAATTGACGGTGCTTCGGGAGGCCCAAGACGGCCACGTCCCGCCGGGCGGCTTGCTCTACGCCTATCTTCAGGAACAGGCACACCAGGCCCTCGAGCGCCGCCTGCAGCGTTACGAGCAAATCAAAACTCCGGAAAATGTGGCGGCGTACCAGAAGGATTTGAAGGCATTTTTCATCGAACAGCTTGGCGGATTCCCCGAGCGCACGCCGCTCAACGCGCGCACGGCCGCCACCCTTGAGCGCGACGGATACCGCATCGAGAAGATCATCTTCGAAAGCCGCCCGGGATTCCATGTCACCGGTCTCCTCCATCTTCCCGCCTCTCCCGGGCCGTATCCGGCCGTACTCGTCCCGTGTGGACACAGCGCCAACGGCAAAGCCTCCGAAGCCTACCAGCGAGGGTGCATCCTGATGGCGAAGCATGGGGTCGCCGCATTCTGTTTCGACCCCTTCGGACAGGGTGAGCGGTACCAGGTGCTTTCGGACCAGGGCAAGCCGAAGTACGGCGCCACGACCGAGCATACCTTCGCGGGTACCGGCTGCATCCTCCTCGGGCTTAATGCCGCCGCCTACGAGATCTGGGACGGCATGCGCGCCATCGACTACCTCCAGAGCCGCGGCGACATCGACCCCAAACGCATCGGCTGCGCCGGTAACTCGGGCGGCGGAACGCAAACCAGCTATTTCATGGCCCTCGACGAACGGATCCTATGCGCCGCCCCGTCGTGCTACCTCACATCGATGCGCCGGCTTACCGACACCATCGGACCCCAAGACGCCGAACAGAATATCCACGGCCAGATCGCCCGAGGCATGGACCACGCCGACTACATCATCATGCGCGCACCAAAACCCACCCTCATCTGCTGCGCTACCCGGGATTTCTTTGACATCCAAGGCACGTGGGACAGTTTCCGGCAGGCCAAGCGCGTCTACACGAGGCTGGGACTCGCCGAAGCGGTGGACTTGGCAGAGACCGACGAGGAGCACGGGTGGACCGTCAATCTGCGCGTGGCGAACGCCCGTTGGATGCGCCGCTGGATGCTGGACATCGACGAGCCCATAACCGAGGCGGACTGCGCCATTCTCTCGGATCAAGAGGCCCAGTGTTCCGAGAAAGGGCAGGTGCTTCTCATGGACGGCGAACGCTCGGTCTTCGACATCAACGCGGATGTCGAGGCGGCGTATGCCCCCGGGCGCAAAGCCCTCTGGTCGGGCGACAAAGCCGCCGCGCTGAGCCGGGCCCGTGACATCGCCGGCATTCGTCCTCTCGACCAGGTGCCCGAATGCACGATCGAACCGGCTGGAATCCTCCAACGCGACGGGTACCGCGTCGAGAAGCTACTCTTCATACCCTCCGATGGCATCGTGGTCCCTGCGCTGCGGTTCGTGCCTGCCCAGGCGAGCGGCGCGACGTGCCTATACGCCCACGGCGGGGGAAAACAGGCCGAAGCAGCCCCCGGCGGCGCCATCGAAGCGCTCGTCAAGAAAGGCCTCACCGTCGTGGCCGTTGACCTGCCCGGACTGGGCGAAACCACCAGCGACAAGGACCCGAAAGGCGCCTTCTCGAAGCTGTTCACCCCGAACTGGCGAGAGTTCTTCCTGGCCTACAAGCTCGACCGGTCCCTTCTCGGCATGCGAGCCGAGTCCATCCTCATGCTCGCCCGGAACCTGGGCGGAAACATCGAGGCCGTAGGCGTGGGCGAGGCCGGCCCCGCCGTGTTGCATGCCGCCGCGTTCGAACCCGCGCTGTTCGCGTCCGTGCGCCTCGAACGCAGCCTTGAAACATGGACCACCGTGGTTGCCACCAAGGAGAATACCCTGCAGATGGCCAACTGCGTCCACGGCGGCCTGCGCGTGTACGATCTCCCCGACCTTGTGGCCAGCCTCGGCGACGGAATAGCCGTCATCGACCCTGCCGGCGCGGGTGGAAACTAGGAACCAGGGATGAGGCGTGAGGATTGACGGCGAGGGTGAGGGTGAGGGCCCGACACGGACATGCATGCATTCGTCCCGCGCGTCACCCCGCGCGAGTCAGTGGCCGAATAGCAAGAGCAGCCAGGCCGTAGCAAACGAGCGCCAGCAGCACGACAAGCGGGAATCCCATGTGCACTGAACTCGCCGTGGCCAGCGTCGCCCCCATGACCGATGCGCAGCCGTTTATTCCCCACGCCCACGGCAACAGGGCGTCCGACCGGTTCGCGGCGGCCTGCAACCCCAAGGGAAACGGGATCCCCATGCAGAACGCCATTGGGGCCAGCCCCGCAACGCTCAACACAATCTTCACGCCGTCAGGAAAGCCTGCCAGCGCTTCGAACACCGGATGCAGCGCCACGTGATACACCCCCGCGACGCAGGCTATCCCGAGAACGGCACGCGCCACATTTCGCGCCGGGTTCCCAGCTAGACGGCCAGCGGCGTAGCTGCCCGCTCCCGAAAAGAACAGAAAGGATGTCAGCACCACCGCCACGGCATATACCGGATATGCCAGAAACAACATAAACCTCTGCACAAAAACGATTTCCAAAAACATGTAGGCTATCCCCAGCAGCGCAAAATAGACAATGACCCATCGCTTGAAGCCTTTCGCGGCCGGACTTCTCCCCAGCACGGCCAATGGGGCAAGGATGAATATTGCGCTGGCAACGGCTGCCTGGACAATTGTGGCGGCAAGCGCCACGTACCCCCATTCGACGAACGGCACCCACGCTACGCCCATCCCTTTCACAAGACGCGGCAGCGTTGACCATTTGAAGAACCGGAAGAAGTACGGCCGCATGTCTGTCGCCGGTCTCACATAAAACAGATAATGCTCGTAAAAATCCTCGGGATTCTCCGATACAAGAGCCTGTGTCGCTTGGTAGTAAACCGTTCCCTGGGAAAGCTGGATGTACTGATTGGTCTCGTCCTCGCGGACGCCCGGGAAGTAGCAGGGATCGAAGCTCCGGGACTGGCAGAAGCCGCGTACGGCAGCCACATCTTCGCCGGACAGAGGCGCTCTGGACACCACCAGGGTGGCGCTGTTCAGCGAGCGAATCATCACGAGGTGTTTCCCGGGGTCCGCAATGCCGTCGCGGCGTAGCGCCTCGACAGCGGTGGCAAAGAGTTTCAGGGAGTCGCGCGGAGGTGTCTTCAGCCAGCAGGTAACCGCGAGAACACCCTCGGGCGTGAGGCGGCGAAGAAAGAGGCGGAAGGCCTCGACGGTATACAGGTAGCTCTCATTCAGCGCATACACGCCCGAGGCAGCCGCCGTGAACGAGCCAGACAAAGGCGCCTGAATAAGGTCGAATTGCCGGTCGTGCGACTGGAGATATCCCCGCCCCTCCCCCAGCACAAGCGTGACGTCCGGCCGCTGGTACAGTCCCCCGGCGAAGTCCGAAAAGGTCGAACGCACCAGTTCGAGCGCCGCCGGGTCGACCTCCACGGCCGTGACATGCCGGGCCCCGTGGTACAGGGCCGCCAACACCTCGGTCCCGCCCCCGGGACCAAGCACAAACACGTCGGGAGCATCCACCAGCCGGTACGCCACCGCGCCGGTCACGTAATCGAGGTACGCAAACGCACTGAGGCCGCCATCGAAGCGGTTGACAGGCGATACGGACCCTGCGTCAAAGAATAGCCCGATCTGCTCGGGCAGCGGCCCCAGTTCGCTCATCGGGTAGGCCGTGATCTCGCCCGGCGTCTCCCGTATCATCACCGAACGGACAGCCGTGACGGTCGAGAGGGGGCTGAACCGGCGCGCGAGCACCTCCGCATCCGGGAAATCCATGACGTAGGAAAATCCCTTGTATTGCGAGACCCGGACGGGCGTGTGCGCAGCAAGAATCATCAGTGCGGCGGGTATGAACAGCAGGCACCCTGCCAGCGGTCTGCGGGAGAGGGCCGCAGGCTTGTCCAGCCCCAACAGAATCCACGCGGCCATGCCCATCCCGGTGACGGACCCGAGCACCGGCCAGTCCGGCGGCGCCGCAACATACAGCAGACCCACCGCCACGAGCGCGCCCACGCCCGAACCCGCCATGTTCCACGCGTACAACGCCCCCACCGAGCGCGACGCCAGCAGGAAAGCGCACGTGATACAGGTCGACACCAGAAAAAACGGCACGGAAAGTACAAGATACAGTGTGAGAAGATGCAGCATCTGGCCGCGTTGCGTCGCCAACTCGAACGTTTCAAATGGCACGTGCTGGCTGATGGCGTAGCTGGCGGGCACCGCCGCGCAAAAAGCCAGAGCCGACCACCAGAGCATGAGGCGTTCCCTGCCCGCAAACGATTGCCTCAAGAGCGCCAGCAGCGCGCCGCTCGCCCCGAAGCCCAGCATCGCGAGACTGATAACCATGTACGCGAAATGATGCCACTGGGCAATGGACAGAATGCGCATCAGCACGATCTGGTACGCAATACCCGCCGCGCTGACAAGCCCCACCGCCGCGCCGAGGCATACAGACACACGCGGCGTCATTTCGTCCCTTCGCTTCGCGTCAGGGGCACAAACCGCACGGGCATGACGCTTCTGCGGCGTACCGCGCCGTCCGCAAGCTTCTCTACCAGAATCAGGTTCTGCGTTTGCAGCGGCGGTCCCACCGGAATGGCCATGCACCCCCCGGGCTTAAGCTGTTCAACCAGCGGCGGCGGGATGTGGCTGGCCGCCGCTGTGACGATGATCGCGTCAAAAGGCGCATGCTCGGGCCACCCGAAGTACCCGTCGCCATGCTTTACTTCAACATTCTCGTAGCCCTGTTTCTTGAGCGTTTCCGCTGCCCGTGCCGCCAACGGCTCGATTATCTCGATCGTATAGACTTTCTTGGCGATTTCCCCCAGCACCGCTGCCTGGTAGCCGGAGCCCGTTCCGATTTCCAGTACCGTGTGCTCGGGCTTGAGCTTAAGCATCTCGGTCATATAGGCCACGATGTAGGGTTGCGAGATCGTTTGCCCGTGGCCAATAGGCAGGGGATGGTCCGCATAGGCTTCGTCGCGGCTTGATTCCGGAACGAATTCGTGCCGGAGCACTGTGCGCATCGCTTCGAGCACCGTGGCCTCTTTAACGCCTTCACGGGCCCAACCCGACCGGGCAATGTCGTGCTCAACCATGTACAGCCGCGCTGCCTTGAACTCATCGGTATCCTCCGCCCAGGCGCGCCAGCCGAACATCGCCGTCAGCAAACCCACAATCGAAAGAGCAAGACAAAAGGCAGGAGCGTGTCTTGACATGTCGAGCCTCCTTTCTTCGCTGGATGGCCGGCCCGCAAATGTCCCGCTCCGTTAATAACAACAAGAGACCGGGAGCCCTGTCAAGGGCGCAGGCGCAATTCTGTCCGGAGGGTCACGCGCAGTCGCTTTGCTCCGTAGGGAACGCCCAGCACAGGTTCGGACGCATCTTCCCCGGCTCACGAAGCCCAAGGGCGCCTGTCCCGACCGTTGACAAGAGAGTTCCCGGGACTGCGAGAGAGGTGTCGGCATTAACAATCTATTGGGCCACAATGATTTACGCGTGCCCGATGAGGCCGAACCGCCAGGGTGGTTCTGATTTGACAAACGGTTCATTTTCACCGTATAGTTCGAACGGTTGAGACTTTGAGAAACGGGGCAAACGCATTGAAGGTGCAGCGTTCGAATTTGTTTGCCGGAAAGCTCTGCCCAAGATCAGCACCACGCAAAGGAGGTGAAAACGCAGCGAGGTTCCCATTTCTCGTTTTGTGGCAGTAGACAGTACGCGCCTGCGCGGGTGCTCGCGTCAGGAAGCGTACAACAAAGAGTGACAATTGGAAGGTGAAGTTCTTTGGGGCCTTTTTCTTCGGGGAGAGGGCCACAAATGCGATCCGGAGCCCCTGAGGGTTCCGGAAGGTAAGGGAAACGCTCAATGAAAACGAATCGTGTCTTAGGTTTGGTAACGGCGTGCACACTTCTGGCGGGTGTGGCGCTGGCGCTCGATTTTGAACCTGTGGAAACCTTTCCGCCTCCGGCCGAGGGGTTCAGCCTGGTAGGGGTAGACGCGCTCGCGAACGGCTCCTTGGTCGTCTACGACGGTGCGGCTGTGTACTTGCAGGACGCTGCGGGCGCGTTTGACGCGCTTGCCGGCGGCTATCCTGCCGCCGCGCCCGGCATTATCGGCCAGGCCGGCTTTGTAGCGGCCCGGGGCGCCGAGGCACTCGTGGGCGCAGCAAGCGGCTCGATGTGGTTGTTCGACTGCAGCGAGGAATCGCCGGTAGGCACCGCCGTCGGCGCGGAAGTCGAGGGCCTTGTCGCGGGCGAGTATGTCTCTGACAATGAGATTCTGGTGAGCGTCTCGACGGAGACCGTGAACGAAGTGGGTCTCGTGAGCTTCAACACGGACCCCCTGGGAGCCTACACGAAAGTCATTGAACTTACGGCCGACAATGCTCCTCGGGGCATCGTGTGTGTTGACGACGCCGTGTATGTGGGGACCGCGGCGGGCAATATCGCGAAGTTCAGTGTTGAAGAACTGATTGCCGCAGCCGCCCCCGAAGATGAAGTGTCCGTCAAGGCCGCTCTGACATGGGCCGACGGCGACGCGTTCGACGGCGATTACGGCGTGTTTGGACCGGCCTCGGCAACCGTGGCCAAAAACCTGCTCGTGGGCGGCCTCGACGGGTTCCAGGTTGTTAACGGCGACGGCGAGGTGCTCGACACTATCGATGTTATCGCCGACGTCCTGAACGTGCCCATCTATAACCCCGCGACGAAGAAGATCCTGGTGGCCGGCGCGAACGACGAAGCGGGCAACCCGGTAGTCGCCCAGCAAACGACGGCAGCGTTCCAAGACCCCGAGGAAGTGGCTCCCTGGTGGCAGAACCTGCTCCGCATCGTTGCGCTCGTCGGCGGGTTCATGATGCTGCTCTTCTTGATTCTCGGTCTGCTCTAGGCAGCCGCGGCTATGATAAGAATGTGTTGAGGGAACGCCTCGAAAGGCGTTCCCTCTGCCCATTCTC
>DAOLNV010000044.1 GCA_035416745.1 Candidatus Hydrogenedentota bacterium
GGGAATCCCGGCCGGGAAAGAACAAAAAAATGGAGCGGGATACCGGGTTCGAACCGGCGACATCCAGCTTGGGAAGCTGGCGCTCTACCAACTGAGCTAATCCCGCTCGGACGAGGCGTAGTTTATCACCATCAGTATCCCGTGTCAACGAGTTTCCATCTTTTCCCCTATCCAGGGCCGGGAAAAGGAAATACTCGAAGGATGCGCAGGAACGAGCAGTTCAAAGAGATTCCCCCCGGGTCCTCTACCCTTCCTTGACGGGCAGGACAAAGCTGGAAAGGTGCCGGAGACCACTTCGCGGACAGGCTGCCCGTCACTCGCGGACGAACGCCCCGGCGTTGCGAGCATCAAGCCGCCCATTGCATCAACAAGACCATTGGACTTCATCGCCAAAAGCGATAGAATAGACACGTTTTGATTTGGTCCTTGACAAGGGCCAGGCATTCTGGCACCATACCCGCGGTAGGTGAATTTTTTTTCAGATAAAACCGGGGGGAGGAGTCCGCTATGGCCGCAAAATCGGATGATGACGCACGCAACAAGGCACTCGATATCGCAGTGGCACAACTCGAAAAGCAGTTCGGGCGGGGGACATTACTGCGCCTTGGCGATGATCACTTCGTCCAGAAGGTGCCGGCCATTTCCACAGGGAGTCTCTCGCTGGACATCGCCACGGGCGTCGGCGGATTTCCACGGGGACGCGTCGTCGAGATATTCGGACCTGAAGCCTCCGGGAAAACGACATTGGCATTACACGCAGTAGCAAATGCGCAGAAGCAGAACGGTATTGCCTGCTACATCGATGCTGAACACGCCCTGGACCCCGCGTTCGCACAGAAGATCGGCGTCGATGTTGACAATCTCCTCGTATCCCAGCCCGACACCGCCGAACAGGCCCTCGAGATCTGCGAAGCCTTGGTACGCAGCAATGCGGTCGATATTATCGTAATTGATTCTGTCGCCGCGATGGTCCCCAAGGCCGAGGTCGAGGGCGACATGGGAGACGCCCATGTAGGCCTGCAAGCGCGCCTTATGTCGCAGGCGCTCCGCAAACTCACGGCCGCCATCAGCCGCTCTAAAACCCTGGTCATCTTCATCAACCAGATCCGCATGAAGATCGGCGTCATGTTTGGAAGCCCCGAAACCACTACCGGCGGCCAGGCACTCAAGTTCTACGCCTCCATGCGCGTCGAAATCAGACGTATTTCCTCTGTAAAGGACAAGGAAGAGAGCGTCGGGAACCGTGTACGCGCAAAAGTCGTCAAGAACAAGCTAAGTCCCCCCTTCCGCACCGCCGAGTTCGAGATTCTGTTCGATGAGGGTATTTCGGAAGAAGGCGACGTGCTCGACATGGCCATTGCCGAGAAGCTTATTCAGAAAAGCGGCTCATGGTTCTCGCTCGACGGAGAGAACCTGGGCCAGGGCAGGGAGAACACCCGGATCTTCTTGAAAGACCACCCCGAAATCGTCGAAAAACTCACGAACGAAATCCTGCGGACCAAACAACTCAAGTGGTTCGAAAGCTCCGAAGCCGCTACTACCGAAGAGAAGGCAGAAGTCCCCGATTAAAAGCCGTTCGCAAGAAAAGCCCCCACGGGGCGCCCGTTCCGGGCAATATGCCCGGATATGGCTTCTGGCGTTGCTCGTCCTCAGCGGAGTGCTGGCCGCGGCTACGCTGTTTGTGGAGTACCGCCTTGAAACCGTGCGCCAAATGCTGCTGAAGGCGGCCGAGACGCACCTGGGTATCGCTCTCGAGGCGGATTCCGTTGCCGTAGCGGGTATACGCGGGATTCGCGTGGATGATTTGCGCATCGACTTCGCACCGGAGCGAGGCCCTCTCGCCAGCATTCGGGCGCCCGTGACGTATATCTATATCGACGTCATCGGCCTCCTGTACGGCGAATTGAACATCGATCGCCTTGAGCTCGACCATGCCCAGTTCCTGTTGCGCCGAGTACCAGGAGAAGCCTGGTACAATCCCCAAGACCCTACCTTCATCGCCCCAAAGGGCGGGAAACTTCTATCCGAGGGCACTTTCCGGGTATTGGGGAAGCAGTGCACTCTCCAGGTGGAAAACGTCGTGCGCGACACAACGCTTTCCATCGAGAACCTCGATTTTGATGTCTATCGTCTGCCCCAATCCGAACAGGTCCTCGCCAACGCGTCGGGGACCTTGAACGGCCGAACGGAAAGCCAGCTCGATGCAAATCTGATCTATACGTCGCCTCGGGATTTCGAGCTGAAAGTCGAGTCCAGCCGTCTCACTACGGCCGACGTCAACGTGTTTCTGCCGGCTTCCAAGCAGTTCGTCCAGTCTGGGGCCGCTAAACCCAAAGTGCGCGTCGTGGCATACCCGGACATGACCCTCATGGTCTGGCTGGAATCCGCTTTCGAGAACCTCACTATTCGAGACCACCCCCCATTCCTCGGCCCGGCAACCGGCTCACTCGAAGTACTCGCCTCGTACAACACGGTTTCGAACAAGCTGACCCTCAATTCCGCCTCCGCGGAATCCGCGGAGATTGGCGTGGGGAAACTCTCCGGTTCCATTTCTTTTCAAAAGGAAACCCCGGAATTCGACCTGCGCATCGAGAGTTCGCGCCTGCCCTTGGCGGAAATCCTCGACCTTGCCGTTACCGGACGTTTGCAGGAGCAGGGCAAGCTTGACGTGAAGCTTGCAGAACCCTACCAGATATCACTGGCTCTCACAGGCAACATTGAAGAGCCCCACATCGCCGCCCAAGCCGCCGCCGCAGGTGGAACCTTGGCCTTTGCGCCGCTCGACGAACGCCTTCCTGCGGTCGAAATCGCACTGGACGACATCAAGGGCGCATGGGACTCACAGGACCAAATCGCGCGAGCATCCCTCACCATCGCCGACGGAAAAGTCTCGCAGAAGACGTACGGCGTAGATGTCCAGAACATCTCCGGCCGGGTCAGCCTCGAAGACCGCGCGATTCAGATTCAACCCCTCAATTTCGTGTTCCAAGGCAACCCTATGGTCGGCGGACTGTCCTACAACTTCGCCGATAAGACGGGTTCCGCCTCGCTCAGCGGGACTATCGCCAATCTTGAAGATACGCACCTGGTCAATGCCATACGAGACATCGTCCTCTCCGGCAGCGCCACCCTCAAGGCTTCCGCAGACATCAAACCCGGACGCATGAACGCGGAATTCGCCGTCGAACTTACCCAGGCGCAAGTTGACTACAAATGGTTCTTCCGCAAACCGTTCGGGCTCGGGGTGACCCTGCAGGGAAACGCAGACATCACACCAGGCAAAGAGGTCACCCTCAAAGGGCAAGTCAAGGCGGCCGAAACCCTGTTGGACGCTGATATGCATCTGGCCAAGTCAGGGCGCAAGTGGAGCCTCCAACATTCTTTGACGACAGCGGACAAGGCCGATATCGCCATGGTCGCAAAATGCCTCCGGCTGCCGTACGAGCCTCGCGGGAAAACCCTCGAAAAGGTCTCCTACGATTGGACGCGGGACAAGGTCCAGCCTAACGAGTGGCATGCCCTGCTCGAATGCCGGCTCGACGAGCTGGAGCTGTTGCCCACGGACATCGAGACTCCCCACTTGCTGAAAGATGCGACCCTGCGCCTGGCAGTTACCCGGGGCAGCCCGTCCACGGGCGAGCTCTGGCTCCATGCAGCAGACGCTTCGACCCCGCCCTTCGGCGTAAAGTGGTTTACCCCGCTGAGATGCCCCCCCGAGTTGATAGACCGTTTCCCCTCCGTCCCCCGCGACTGGGTGTTTCATTTGGAGGCGGACCACCTGGTTGCTTCCCCCTGGGAAGGCACGGCGTTTTCCGGAGAAGCCTACTTCACCGAAGCAGAAGTGGGTATCCGCGATTTTCAAGCCAAGGTCGGTCAGGAAGGCCGCGTCAAAGGAAACTATACGCTGTCCCGCGCCCAGAATGCCTATGAGACAAGTTTTGTGTGGGACTCAATCCCGGCCGCGCCCCTTCTGAAACATCTCAAGTTCCCCGAGGTGCTGGATGGCACCGTCAACGGCAACGTCACGTATTCCATGGACCGGGACGACCCCCATACCCTTTCAGGAGAGGGCCGGTTCGATATCAGACAAGGGCGCTTCAACGCCGATTTCATTTTTGCCCAGTTCAAAGACCAGTTGCAGGAAGGCGCCGACATGCTCCCCCCTTCCCTTCAGTTCGACCGCATGACCTCTCAAGTGACCTTCAAGAACGACGTCGTGACAACAAAGAATATCGAACTTTTTGCCCAAGGCATCAAGATAACCGGCGATGGAAGCTACGTTACCCGCGGGGACATGGACTACGACATCAAGCTCGCGATCGCCCCCGATACCGCGGAGCGTATCCCCGCGCTTCGAGACAACTTCACCCTTCAAGGTTACCGGCTGGCCAACCGGGACCTCGAGCTTGAGTTTCACATCCAGGGACCTACGCTGCGGCCAAAGAGCGAACTGGCCAGTCTGCCTTCGCCAAGTATCACCCTGGTCAGCGGCGCACTCGAAACTACGAGCCAAGTGGTTCAAGTTCTCGATTTACCTAGAAAAATCCTCGTGGATGTGTTTAAAATCGGAGCTGGGATCATGGGGGCCCGTAAACCCCCTGAGAACAGTGACCAGTAGTACAGGAAGTCATGGAAATCAAGATTACTAAGAGTTCTCGCGCGTGTTCCGGCTGCGAACGTCCTTTCGAACATGGCGAAGAGATCTTTTCGCGTGTGCGAATCGAGGAACAGTCCTTTGTGCGAGAGGATTTCGATAAGACTCATTGGCAACCCGATAAGGCTCAAGATGCCGTCGCCGCATGGTCTACCACGTACGTCGATCCCAAGATCGAGGCGCAAAAGCCCCCTGAGGTATTCTCGCCGCTGCGCCAGGTCTTCTACGAATCCGCGGAGTCCACGGCACGCGACGATATTGCCATAGCCTATCTGGCGGCGCAGCTGCTCCGCAGACAAAAAGTGTTTCGGCTGATTAAGGAATTTGACAGCGAGGAGGGCGAGGCCCGTGTCGCTCTGTTTGCGGACCGCATCGGGAACCGCTTCATCGAGGTCGGTGATCCCAATCTGAGCTACGAGGAACTCGAAACCGGGCGCCAAGCCCTTTTGAGAAGACTCCAAGAACTGGAATCCGGCACCGGAAAAGACGAAACCGGACCAGGTGAACAGGGCGAGGCAGAAGAAGCCGTATCTGGGGAGAGGGCGGATGAGGCAGCGGGCTAAGGCAGACACGAGAACCGCGGATGACGAACCTGTGATTCAACTGACACGGGGGCAGATGGTGGCGGCCGTCTGTGGGCTGATGATTGGCGCGCTCTTCTTTTACCTGCTTGGCGTGGTGACTTCGCGTCTTGAACCCATGATCAGCGAGAACCAGGCTCAACAGCAAGCGTCACACGTTCTTCCCGCCCCGGATGCGCCCGGCACGCCGTCTCCCGCAACAGGCGGTGAGCGGTCAAGCAGCGTCCGGCCCGAAGGCATCCAGGCCACTCCGCGCACGGATGTCGTTCCTTTGGCCAAGAAAGAATCGCAGCCCGCACAAAGTCTAACCGCCACGCCCCCGCAAGGCCCCAACGCCGACGATAGCCCTCCTTTAAGCCGCGTTCCCGCGCCGGCTGAGACCTCCACGACAACGGCCGCCCAACTCGAAACGGCGAAAGAGCAGAAACCAAAGACGGCATCGAGCGGGCCAAAACCCGTCGAACTAACCCCCAAGCCCCCCACCGAAGCATCCGCGGTCTCCAGCCCCGACAAAACGCAGGACAGACCTGAAACCACCGAGACGGCCAAGGAAACAAGCGCTGAACAGACCCAACCCGTTCCTGCCGGCTCCGAAAAGAAACCCCAAGCTGGGGCGGATTCCGCAGCCAAATCTGAGAAAGAGCCCTCGTTTACGTTGGAAAAGATGGAGGTTCCCCCGGAAACGACCCAGCCCGCCGCCGCTTCCGGAACCGCCGCAGGGCCTTTCTACAGCATCCAGCTGATCGCTTTCTCCAAGGCAAACCGCGCCAAAGCAGAAGCCTATGCGAAAGAAGTCCGGGAGAACGCGGGACTTGATGTAGAATTAGAGTCCTCAACTGACGGAGAATATATACGGGTGTTTGTCGGGAGGTATGCGGACCGGGAATCCGCCCTGAAGGCCTGCCGCGAGTTGCAGAAGCAGGAACGGTTCTCCAAAATATTTGTTCCACAAGAAGCACGGCGGGGTACACAATGAACCACAGTGGCAGGAAGACCAGCGGAAGGGAATCGAGGGAAGCCATGAAAGTGTCGGTCATTGGTCCGGGAGCCATGGGCTGTCTGTTCGCGGCGCGGCTTGCAAACGGCAACGTGCAGACGACGCTGGTCGACTATAAACCCGATCGCGCCAACCGTCTGAATGAGTCGGGTATCCGTGTCGAATCGGACTCACGCTCCATCAGCGCGAAACCGGTCGTGTCCACATCCGTACCCGATGACCAGGATCTGGTCATCGTATTCGTCAAATCGCATGTCACCCGTACCCTGAGCATCCCCCCAAACGTGCCCATTTTGACGCTGCAGAACGGTCTTGGAAATACGGAGACCTTGTGTTCGGCCGTAGGCAGCGCCAACATCCTCGCGGGAGTCACTCACGAAGCCGCCGTGCTCACCAACGAAGGCCAGGTCACACACACCGCCTCCGCAAAGACCATATTTGGCTCATGGACGTCGTGCCCCACACAGTCCGCTGAAAACGCCTTGAATGCTGCAGGGTTCCACTTTGAGGTCACCACCGCGCCGGGGCAGACACTTTGGGAAAAGGTGTCCGCCTCGAACGCCATAAACCCGCTGACCGCGCTTCTCAATGTTCAAAACGGCGCGTTGCTCGAGATTACGGAAGTGCGCCAACTCATGCGCGACCTGGTTGTAGAAAGCGTGAAAGTGGCATCCACGGAGGGATACCGGTTTCCTTACAGCCTCGTTGAAGAGACCGAAGAATCGTGCCGCAAGTTTCCTCACAGCGTCTCCCCCATGCTTCAGGATATCCGCGCCAGAAAACGGACTGAAATCGAAAGCCTGAGCGGGGAGATACTCCGCCGCGCCCAAATTGCGGCGTTGCCGGTTCCCCGCACACGCGTTATCTACCAACTCCTCCGGGGCATGGAATCGCGTTGAACCACGACGGGTTGACGTACCATAGCCCCTGCACTTTTACGCGCAGGCAGCAGGTGATCCTGGCGGTCAGCTCTCCCCTGATCGCCGGAGCATTCAAAGCGGCGTGCGCAACCTGCCGTCAGGAACGGCGTGACCGTGATCGTTTCAACACCTGCCTCGAGACCGCGCAGCACGTCATACTCGCCATCTGGCATGAAACCCTCGGTTTGGCTGCGTGGCATTTTCGCAACACGGGCTACCACACCCTCACCAGCTATAGCTTCGACGGCGAACTGGCGGCGCGGATAGTCCGCCATTTCGGGCTGTATGCGTTGCGCGGGTCGTCTTCACGAGGGGGCAGCGAGGCTCTGAGACAACTGGAGCGAGCAACCGCCGTCGTGCCTGCCGTAGGGTTCACACTGGATGGACCCAAAGGCCCCCGCAGAATCGCGAAGCCCGGCATCGCAGTGCTTGCTATGCGAACCGGCCTGCCTGTCGTCCCCGTCGCGCTAGCCGCAACACGGTGTTGGCGCATGCATTCGTGGGACAAGTTGATCATCCCGAAACCATTCGCCCGGCTGGTATCCGTCTACGGGGAGCCGATCTACCCCCCTCCGCAAGAGACGGCGGCGGCCATCGAAAGTCTACGAACCGAGGTCGAGAGCGCGCTTAACCGGCTGCACGAATCACTCGAAGAAGAGCTGAGCGAATAGGCTACGCCAGCACGTCTCCTTCCGCAACCGTTATATGGCGCGCCCGCAACTGCCCGCATGCCGCGTTGATGTCTCCCCCACGCTCTTTTCTGAGCGTTGCGTTCATTCCCCCCTCCTCGAGTATCCGAAGGAACGCCTCGCATGTTTCCGGCGGCGAGGGCTCGTAAGGCAGTTCTTCCACACGGTTGTACGGGATCAGATTCACGAAAGCCTTGAGCCCCCGGGTCAACTCGAGCAGTTGACGGGCATTGAGAGCCGAATCATTCACTCCGCGGATGAGCGTCCACTCGAAGGTGACCTGGCGGCCCGTTCTCTCGCCATATCCGCGCACGGCCTCGAGCAGGCGAGCCAGTGGGTACTTGCGATTCAAAGGAACCAGCTTCGAGCGCAACGCATCGTTGGCAGCATGCAAGGAAATGCTCAGCCGCACTTGCCATTTCTCGCCCGCAAACCGCTCGATGCCCGGAACATCGCCTGCGGTCGACACCGTGACCTTTCGCGCGCCGATGTTGAGTCCATCCTTGCGCATGAACATGCGGATAGCCTTCAGCGTGGCGTCGTAGTTCAGGAACGGTTCGCCCATGCCCATAAAGACAATGTTCGGCGTCCGCTCTTGCAGGTCACGGTCGCCCAACAAATGCAGCGCCTGTTCAACGATCTCTCCCGCACTGAGGTTGCGTTTGAATCCAGACAGCCCTGTTGCGCAGAACGCGCAACGCAGCGGGCAACCCACCTGAGTGGACAGGCACAGCGTGAGGCGTTCCCCCTCGGGAATAGCAACCGCCTCCACGGCCTCTCCGTCGCAAAGACCGAAAAGGGATTTCCGAGTTGCTTCCCTTTCGCGTGAACTCAATACCTCGATGGGATGAATTTGAGGAAGAACCACGCCAGCACGAAGCTCTTCGCGCATCGTCTTGGAAAGGTCGGTCATCGCATTGAAGTCAAAAACTTGTTTGGCATGTATCCAACGAAAGATCTGCCGCGCGTGATACACCTTTATTTCCAGACGCTCGGCGATTTCTTCCGGTAGAAAATCCGTTATTGCGATACTCACTTCATCTCCTCTGGTTGCGCCAGGAAATCCGCCGTGGTGAGGCCGGGATTGATGGCAACCTTCGACCCCTCAAGAGAAAACCGCAGTGTCAAACCTTCCTGCGGAAACGCGGCGGCAAACGCCACAGGCGCCCGGACGCCGCCCACCTCGAGATATTCCTGCCACTCCACCCGCGCCAAAACCGCTCCACGCTTATCGAGCAACTCGCTCTCCCGCAGTTTCCAATCGGGGCCCTCGAGCGTCACCCGGCGCAATAAACCGAATCTCTTGTTCACGAGCAGCGTCAGGCGCCGGCCGTCTACGGTTTCCTCGACGTTCGCGACCTTAACCTCGCGACCGCCAAGCTTGCCCCATTCCTCGGGACGCATCAGCTCGCGGGCGATCGAATCCGCCCCGGCCCGCCCCAGCATCTCCGACACATCAAGAGCAGTCTCTGGAATGGCCACCTCCAGTGTGCCGTCCACCGCTACGAGACGAAGCACCTGACCGCTCAAACCTGTCGAGTCAAAGCCGCGAACGGCTACATCGCGCGGCGCGCGGTACAGAAGCGTCACATTGAACTTGCGCTTGCCCATCACATCCTGAGACGCTGCGATACAGGTGCCTTGACCGCGCAGGCTTCCCAGCATGTCCTGCGCTCGAGCCAGCGCATCGAGAGCCTGTCGCGCCTCCGCATCCACCGGCGCCGCCCCGCGCCACAGCAGTCTGCCCGGAGCATGAGCACACCCAGCAAACAGCGCCAGCACAAACGGCGTCAGAAAAAACAACCGTGCGCGCCGCAATCTATTCTCCCTCGTCATGCTCACTTCTCAGCAAACCCGCTTTCCATCCCTCGGACACATGGGTGACATCCTGCTATCCCACAAACATCGAAATCCTTGAAACCGCTTCCTTTATATGCTAAACTCCGTTTCCTGCGTGTGCAGCCGGATTATATCATCCGAAAACAGACTGGCAAAGCACACGTAAATGAGACGGTGAATACGCAGCGCGGCGCAATGTTCGCAGCGGGCTTTCGTGCCCGGCCAAGCAGACGCGCCGCGGGATAGAGTCAAGGGAGAACGGCATGTCGCATGTATGTGATTACAGTGGAAAACGCCCGCAAGTTGGCAAACGCGTCGTTCGCCGCGGAAAAGCCAAGCGCGAGGGAGGTATCGGACAAAACGTTACCGGCATCTCGAAACGGCGGTGGAAACCCAATCTGCAGAAGATCCGCATCGTCGATGAAAACGGCCGGGTGCGCACCGTTCGCGTATGTGCGCGCTACATCAAAGCCGGAAAGTTCACGAAATATGTGAAGACCAGGCCCCAGAACGCGGGCAAGTAACCCTTCCAAACTCGATTTCTTCGCCGGACCCCCAAGATGTCCGGCGATTCTCTTTTCAGGAGCCGGGGATGGCCTCAAGACGTATTTCGCGCGCCACAACTTGCTCGGCGGAAAGCCGGAAACCGGTGTACGGCGCCCAGGTCAGATGCCGGTAGAGTGGTCCGACTTCTCCCGTATAAGGCGCATGAAGCTTGAGTACACCGGGCATCTCGCGCAACACTTCTACCTCGCCGATACCCGGAACGCCTTTCAGGCGCTCCATGATCGCGCTCTTGGAATCAGCGTCTAAAGGTCCCCTGATCACCACCAAGACCCCCGTTCCGAGCCCGCCTTGAGCAACGGCTAACACGCTCAGCGGCACGACCTCCCCCTGCACCTTCGCGCAGGCATCGTTCAACGCCGTCTGGGCGCCGCGCTCGATTTCGCCACTCAACACCTTAGCCTCAGACCTTAACGTGTAGGCGCCTTCTCCCGCCCCAACAATGCGTAACTCCAACTCGGCGCGATGCTCCAACAAATTGGAACCGGCCGCCGCGAAGTCCGAGTGAATGTAGGCACGGCCGACGACCGCGGCATCGGCGGCGTTCTCGCGCAGAAGAAGCCGTATCGCCGTATCATCCGTCAACTGGGTCAATAACATGTCTTCATCTTCATCCAGGACGGCGTCGATTCCCCTGACGTCATTGAGGCCGCCTTCACGCAACGCCCGGACCACCCACGCTCCCGCAATCCCATCCCGCTTGAGTCTCAATTGCGTGTCCCCAATCCCTCTCTCCGCGACAAGAACAAGAAAGCGCGCCTGCGCGGCAAGTCGTGGAAACAGCGTTGAAGCGGCCGCTTGGCGTATTGCCGCCTCATCAAGGCTGACGCGGAGGGTAACGACTGTCACCCCTTCATCCACTTGGGTATCGACTCGGTTAAACGAGCGCACGAACCGCCTTGGCGTCTCAAGAAGCTCGTGAAAAACCGACAGGTCGCCATCGGGAACATACTGCTCGAGGTACTCGCCCATGGCCGCCAGCAACCCGTTTTCGTCTGCCTCTCGAACAGCCGCTGCGTCCGTACCTTGGGCCGTTCCCTCAACGCGAAGCGTCACAACTCCCGAAGCACTCTCCCCCGCATAGCAGGCCGAGCCCCAAACGAGCATGATACTCATAATAACGAAACGTGGGACCGACGGCGCTGCCAGTAGAAACTGCATCCAAATTCGGGCAACCGGCGTACTGACCCCACCGCCAGGATGCCTTATCAGGACCTTGTGGGAGCACATTGCGTGCGTATGGGCCATTATGCACCCCGCAGACGTGGCTAAGACGTCGTATCTGCTATTGCCACGGGAATGATCAGGCTTGTTTTGGAGCTTCACGCCGTTGCGCAGGCGCCCGCATGACGCACCCGCCGTTAAAGATTGCGCCTTCTTCAATGACCAGACGCCGGGCACGTATATCGCCCGTCAGTTTCCCGGAAGACACCAAACGCAAGACGCCCCCAGTCGAGACGTTGCCGAAGACTTGCCCTGCAAGAATAATGCGTTTGCCGGCCATAGTGTCCGCATTCAGGCGGCCCGAAGTGCCCAACTCCAGTTCCTCGGTGCACTCCATCCGCCCCTCGACCAGGCCGTCCACACGGCACGAAGTCGCCCGCACATTGCCCGAAACCAGCGCGCTCGCGCCCAGATACAACCGCCCTTCGACCGTCACGTCCCCCTCGACGCGCCCAGATATCTCCGTTTCGGAGCCGCTCGTCATCGAACCATCGATAATAACGCCTTCCGGGATGATCATGCGCTGCGGTTTCACCGACTTCGCCCGGCGAATCGCCAAGTCGTCCGCGGTAACATGAGGATCGTCCCCGGCTTCCTCGACCGGCGAGCGCTCCCGCGTTCCCCGGCTCGACGTCAGCGCTTCCTGAAAGGCCTGATTCACGCGCCCGAAAAGCCCTCCGCGCGATTTTCCTGCTTCCGCCAGCTCTTCATAGGTGTCCGGCTTGCCCGCCTCGTCAAGGGGATTCATGCTGTGTTGCGATGTGTCCTTCACGGGCTTGTATCCTTCTGTTGAGCGGTTAGAAATACCCCAAGCGGCTTGCCAGGTCAGCAATGCACTGCGAAACCTTCAGCTTCGGATAGCTGACCACCAGCGGCGTGCCTGAGTTTATCGTCTCCGACACCCGATTATCAAAAACCATGTACCCCAGATTCTCGGGCTCGATCATGAGATGCTGACGGCTGTGCTTCGACAGAATATTCGCTGCGATCTGCGCTTCATAGGCGTTGCGCGCGCGGTTCACGACGATCTTGGGCTTCATGGCCCGCGCCAGCGCAACCAGCTCACGGCAAATCGCCTCGCGTGTTTCCCCATCAAACAGGGCAGATGTTCTGACACACTCGACAAACTCTCGAAAACTCTCGAGACGCTTCAATAGGTGCGCCACCTCCGGACTCTCGTAGAAGCGCTCTACCCGCCGGAACAACGACGCCCGCAAAAACTTGAAAGCGTTGTCAATACTGGTCTTTTCCGGCGTGATGACGAGAATTCCATTGGTTTCCGTCATCAGGAAAAAATCAAGTGTGTTCAGGTGTGCCCCTGCATCCAAATCCACAACAATCAAATCCGCTTGCAGGGCCTTAAGTTCCCTGATCAGAGCAACTTTCTGCTGGTATTTCGGGTTCGCGACATCCAGCAGCCCCGTAGTGCCCGGAATTATTGTCAGATTCTCATACTGCGTGTCGCAGACGATACAGCGAAGATCTTTGCCGCCCCGCTGATAGAAAAAGTCATCCAGTTTGCGCTCGGACCGCGTCCCAAGAACGGTTTCCACGTTCGAGCAACTCAAATCGGCGTCCACAATGGTCACCCGCCAACCGCGACGGGCGACCTCCACCGCAAGATTCGCGGCAAGGCAGGTCTTACCGACTCCCCCTTTACCTCCGCCGACCACCAGAATCTCAGGAGCTTCACGCTGTGGACGCGAAACTGCTTGTTCCTGAATGAGCTGCACCGTATCTCCTTGAGAAAAACCTCGAATACCACAGCATATAGGACAAAGAGAATTGAAAGTACCATAATCCAGACTGACCCGTCAATCAGCTACATCAGCTACATCACCCGTATCATCTGCATGGGGCTTATCCACAGCCCGGATGGCGCGTGACATCCCTGAATCACCGCGAATTTCACCCCGTGCAGCCGTACAGGTCGGCCGGCATTCTCTTCATCTGCATGAGGTCGTTTTTCTTCGTGCCGCCCGGCTTCTCCGTTACTTGGTCCGAAGCGGCTGTCATGCTAAAATGCCCCGAAGAGACAGGTATGTTGACGTGTGCGGCGCGACAAAACGCCGTTGGGCTATTCGCGGCGTTCCCATTTGCGCACGTGATGTGGGCGTACGTTCCGCTCGCAAGAGACGCCCATCAGCCACCAAAGACAGAAAAAGGAAATACCGCATGGTTTCGCCCTTTCCCGATTGGATTAAGCGTCAATGGGCTTCCGGAGATAATGCGGAATACACCAAGTCCATCGTATCGGAGCTTGGGCTTCACACCGTGTGCCAGAGCGCTCGCTGCCCCAACCAAGGCGAATGCTGGAAGCGGCACGTAGCCACGTTCATGGTTCTCGGCAAAGTATGTACCCGCGATTGCGCCTTCTGCTCGGTGAAGAGCGGCCGGCCCGAAGCGGTCGACCCTGCCGAACCGCAACGCGTCGCCGAGGCTGTCCGGAGACTGGGCGTCAAGCATGCCGTCGTCACCTCTGTAACGCGCGACGACCTGCCTGACGGAGGCGCAAGCCACTTTGCATGCACCGTCAACGCCATTCGCGCATCGAATCCCAAGACGGCCATCGAGGTGCTTGTCCCCGATTTCCGGGGCGACAAGATGGCCATTCAGACCGTCCTTGCTTCGTCTCCCGAAGTGTTCGGACATAACATTGAGACGGTCGAGCGGCTCTATGACGCCTTGCGGAGCCCGAGGGCCAGCTACCGTCAAGCGCTTGGGGTACTGGCTGCGGCATCCGCCCAAGGTTCTTCGAGCATCATCAAATCCGCCCTGATGGTGGGGCACGGCGAGAGTCCCGGCGAAGTTCGCCGCACGCTGCTGGATCTGCTCGGCGTGGGCTGTGAGGCTGTCGCTATCGGCCAGTATCTGCGCCCCAGCTCACGACAGCGCCGTGTTGCCGCGTTCGTCCCGCGCGAACAGTTCGAGGAATATGAGACCGCCGCATACGAACTCGGCTTCAAATTCGTGGCGGCCGGGCCCTTTGTCCGCAGTTCGTACCGCTCGGACGAACTGCTGCGGCGCCTGAGACCTGTTGAATCAAGTTGTTGAGGCCCTTGCCGTTGGAGAAAGGAGAAACGCCGCATGGCATACGAAGTGACGCTGCCTTCCTTGGGAGAAGACGCCTCCGATACTGCAACCGTCTCGCAATGGCTGGTCGCTGAAGGCGCCATGGTCGAAGAGGGAGACGACCTGGTTGAAATGACGACTGACAAGGCCGCCTTCAATGTTCCCAGCCCTGTTTCCGGCACGGTGACTGAAATCCGAGCCCACGAAGATGAGGACGTAGCAGTGGGCGATGTCCTCTGCATCATCGAGTAAGCGGTCTGCAGACCGCTCTTTCAACCCGCCACGTGCTTCAGGTATTTGGCGAAATGACGGAAAATGCAGAAACCCGCTGGGGAATTTTCAGCACCCGGGTCGGCCATCCGAGCGCCGAGTGATGGGTTTGTCTACGCTAAGTGCATGATTTACAGTCTTCAAGTCATAAGATTTCGGGCATATCGCCCTGAAAATGAGCGTGAGTTGATTGGCACGAGGTTTGCACCTCTCCTGTACAGACGCAGGGGGGCGGGAAATGTGCGCAAAACACGCTGCAGTGTTTGCGCATGTTTCCCTATTTACTAAGGAGGACATTCCATGACGCGATTGCCTATTAACTTTCGAACAGCGCTGCTGTTGGCATCCCTGGTTCTCGTCGTGGTATCCACGTCGGGGTGTCTCAACGAAGGCAAAGCACAACTCACCACCGTCTTCACAGGGGACGGCACGGCACTGGCAAACAAGATTCTCAGCGTTATGAAGGCGGAAGTACCCGTCGAAGACATCGAGAGTCTCACCGTCACGGTCACCCGCATCGTGCTGGACAGGGGCGCCAACGAAGCGGAAGACGGCGAGGACGTTGAGGAGCCTGCCGAAGAAGCGGAAGAGGAATCGACCGAGAAGGACGATAACGCGGAGCAGGTAGAAGTCTTCTCCGGCGAGATGCGCGTCAACATTCTCGATCTTACCGGCGTATCCCAATTGGTCTCTCTGCAAGAGGTGCCGGCTGGTCATTACAGCAAGATCCGCTTGGAGATCGCGGATCCCGAACTGGTGCTCAAAGCCGAGCCCGAGACGGTGTATACCAACATCCATCTCACAGCCAACGACCGGCTTTTCATCACCACGGACTTCGATCTCGAAGATGGGACGAACCGGGTGCTCGTCCTCGATTTCGGCGGCATTCATCTGGTGCCGCTGGGCAACGGCGATTACAACTTGACGCCTCAACTGAGAGCCAGCCTGGAGATCCTGTCGGTCGAGAACACGTTCGTCCAAGGCGTGATAAACGCCATCGACTACGATGCCAACACTCTCGTGCTTGGCGTCGAGGGTGGTGAGATAGCCGTGACGTACGCGGAGGATACCGAGATCTTCTTGTCCACGGACGACGCGGAAACTCCAACAGGCGCCGAGACCGACCTGCTTGCCGGCATCGAAGTCATCTGTTACGGCGAACTCTATTCCGACAACACGATGACCGCGGCCCGTATCGAGCTTGTACCGGAGCAAACGGAAGAACTGGAGCCCCCTGCCGAGGAATAGGCTCAGGTGGAAGCATACCCGTACACCGCGTCAGCAGGACCCCGTAAGGGAACATGACATTGGTGAGAGCGGCCCGGAGGTGCGACAAGGTGTCTACCTGCGGGCCGCTCATTGTGTTGTGAGGCATTCCCGCCGCCCCCCCTTGCGGACCGAGCCCCGAGGCAGCGTCAAGCGGCCTCCACGGCGTTGTCAAGAGAGTCCAGCGCGTAGGACCTCATAAGGTGCAAGGTTCTACTCATACAGACAAAACCTTGTCTTCGTATGGGCCTATGGTGTAATGTTAGAAGCATACAAGTACAATCACAGGAGGAAAACGCTAATCTGGATGCGCCCGGCGGTCCCGGGTTCGCGACGGAAAGCAAGGGCCCACGTTACACGTCCGTGGCCACCGGCCTCCGCCTGTAGATATGCTCAAACACGGCGGCGAACGCCTATGGGGGTAAGCGACTTGCCAGCGCAGTGTCCAATCCCGAAGGGGATTAGTTGCATAAACGATTCAGGGCAAGGGGACAAAGGCGGCGGCCTTCCCCGCGGAGCGGCATGATGCCAAAGCGTATCCTCGTGGTCAACAACGAGAACGTGTCCCGGTTGTCGCTTTGCGAACGTCTCAACCAGGAGGGTTACGCCTGTGTCTGCGCCGAAAACGGAGCCCAAGCCATGCAGCAGCTCAAAGAGCAGCCCCCCGACCTCGCTATCCTGGACCTGCAGTTCCCTGACATCGACGGGCTGGAACTCCTGGAATGGCTGCGCGCCGCATCGCCTGATTTGCCCGCAATCATGATCACCGCATGCTCGAGTGTCGACACCGCGGTAAGGGCGATGAAGCTGGGGGCATACGATTACATCGCCAAACCCTTCGACATGAGCCAGCTCGTTAATTCGGTGAACAATATCCTGCGCAGTGAAGGCGCGAGCACATCCGCGAGAGAGACCCACAAGTTCGGCTTGCAGAATCTCATTGGAAACAGCCCCATCATGCGCGAGATCAGGCTTGTCGCCCGCAAACTCGCCGACACCGATGCCACGACGATCCTGCTCCTGGGAGAAACGGGCACGGGGAAAGATATGCTCGCCCTGGCCATCCACTATGATTCCGCCAGGGTTGATAAGCCCTTCATGAATATCACCTGCACCGCCCTGCCCGATTCGCTGCTGGACTCCGAACTTTTCGGATACGAAGAAGGCGCGTTTACCGGCGCGCGAAAACAGAAAAAGGGCCTCTTTGAACTGGCAGACGGGGGCACGGTCCTGCTCGACGAGATCGGCGACATGCCCGCCGAACTCCAAGGCAAACTCCTCCGCGTCATCGAAGAAAAGGCCTTTAAGCGCATTGGCGGCACCAAGGACGTCAGCGTGAACGTGCGCATCGTCGCCGCAACAAACCGCGACCTCGAGAAGGCCATCGCCAACCGCACGTTCCGCGAGGACCTGTACTACCGGCTCAGCATAATCCCCTTGCTCCTTCCTCCGCTTCGCGAGCGCCGCGAGGACATCCCCGCGCTGGCAAACCACTTCCTCAACATGGCCTGCGAAGAACATGGCCGCCCCTTGAAGACACTTACAGCCCAAGCTCTCGAACGCCTTACCGGCCTGGATTGGCCCGGAAACATACGGCAGCTCCGCAACGTCATCGAGCGGACCGCCCTCCTCTGCAATGAGCAAGAGGTCGATGCCTGCGACCTGCAGCTCGGGTCTCATCCCGGACCCGAACGGCCCGAGCGCCGTAGATATGCCGTGCAGTTGCCCGAGGAAGGATGCGATATCGAAGACATCGAAGAGCAACTCCTCCAGCAGGCCCTCGAACGCACGAGATGGAATCAGACCAGAGCCGCCAGGCTGCTCCATATGTCACGGGACCAAATCCGGTACAAAATGGCCAAATACCGCCTCAAGAAACCCGGTTTGGGTAGAACATGAATACGACAAACCGTTGTCACTTCAAGTGGGTGAAATTCCGCGCTACTGTCAGGAATTCTGCACACCCCGGACGGGCAAAATCTCCCCAAGGTATTGACTTTCTGACGTAACATATTCATTATCAGTGTGTTGAGGGGAATCGACACGATGAGGCACCAAATGGCATGTATTTTGCTGTTGCCCAAGTGATGAAATGTGGGCGTATCGCTCAACAACAGGGATACCACTATGAAGTCTAAAACAAGGCTGGAAAGACTGCCAAGACCCCCGGCAGACGCAGGCATGACCCTATTCGAGGTCATGATCGCGGCAGGAGTCACGTTGGTGGCCATTGTGGTTGCCATGGGGTCGATCGTCAGTATCGCCACGACGAGCACGGTCTCTGAGACGCAAGTCATGGCCACCAACATTGCCTCCAGCGTCTTGGAGCAGGTCCGGACGCTGTCTCTGGACGACCTTGCGGCCTTTGTGCCTCCGGCCGATTTAACGCGCAGAGATGGAACCGCAATACAGATAACGTGTTATGACAACGGCGGCAACGCCCATCAGACCCCCTTTGACCCGGACACGGTAGGCGCGACCTTCCCGAACCCGTTGCCGGTGGAAGTAACGGTTACATGGCGGGATGACCAAGGACGAACCTACTCCAAGAGTTCGAGTGTCCTGGTGAGGAGATAGACATGAACAATCGTGGCTTCACCCTGCTCGAACTAATGGTATCGATCGCGGTTCTTACGCTCGTGACGGGCGCCCTTTATGCCGCCTCGATGACGCTCACCCATGCCGCCACGTCACAAGAGGCCAAGACAACCACCATCGACAACGCGAAGACCGGCATGTTGTTGATGATTCGCGACATACGCCAGGGAGATTCCGCCAGTGTCGACTGGGGGTCGTTGCCCGGCCCGGTTCTCGCCTACCGTGCAGCTACCGACCTCGACGGGAACGGCACCGCGGTAGACATCGGCGTCGAACTTGAATTGGGACCCACCCGCACCCTGACCAGGGACATCAACGATCTGAACGGCGACGGCGTAACCGACACCCAGCTCGTGTTGGTGGAGGCCGGACAGGCCCGCGTCATTACCAATGGACTGCTTCCCGACGAGGACGCCAACCAAAACGATGTTCTGGATGCGGGCGAAGACGCCAACGGAAACGGTGTCCTCGACCACGGACTTTGGTTTGAACAGGCAGGAACAGCCGTACGCGTCACGCTTCAAGCCGAGGAGGCGACAATGCCTCAGGGCCGGCTGGTGCACACAAGCCTGTCTGAGAACGTTGTGCCTCGAAATTGAACCCGTGAACATGCGAATGACAGAGAATCGCGCATTGAACAAACACTTCCAAAAACAGGACAGCCGCTGAGGAAGGCCCGGCGCCGCGGCGCAGGTCCCTCGCGCCTGTACAGGTGGGAGGCGTGAATATGAGACTGCCGAAACGCTCGAAACGGGAGGGCATCGCCCTCCTCACCGCGACGATCTTTCTGGCGCTGGCGATGCTAATCCTCGCGTACATGACCTCGCGTGTGGTCACCCAGAACTCGCAAGTGAACCGCTATGTCCAGTTCAAGGACTGTTTCCAGGGCCTGGAATCCGCGTACGCAGCGAGCGTGGTCGACCTCGAACTCGGCAACGACGGCATGATCGGGCTCGGAACATGGGACCCGTACAGCGAAGGTCCGTTTACACTGCCCACCTTCGATGCGGACGACATCGCGCCCGTACAGGTCCCCAATATGCCCGGCGTGCAGTTCATGGCCGCCGTCGAGGACTGGGATAACGACGGCATCGACAATAACGGCGACGGTATTGTTGACGGTATTGAGGAGAATAGGGTCTACACGCTCCATCTCTTGGCCAACAACGCCGGTGTTCAACGCCGAGCCGAGGTCGTGGTCAAGGCCACCGACGTGAACGTCTGGCGTAACGCCATCTTCGGAGGCACCGGCCAGTCCGGCGGCCTCATCAACGGCAACGTCAGCATACACGGGTCGGTGCACCTTCTCGGCACCGACATCCTGCCTGGCGGGCTCGCCGTGGCTGCCATAGACCTGAGCGGCACGAGCTTGATTCACAACAACTATGGGTCCCTCATAGCGGACCTCCGAAACCGCGTGCCCGCGCTGCCGCAGCGTACCTGGAACGGAGAAACCATCGAGACCCTTAACGCCAAACTGCGGGTGAAAAACGGCCTCGTCGGCATGTCGGGCAATTCCGAGATCGGCGAACCCGACGTGTTCGGCAATGCGTACAAAGAGACCATGGACGGCACCTATGTCAACGACGGATGGACGGGCAACAGTGTCGTCATCGACGGTGGCCGCGGCGATCCTACGGCCGTATTCAGTGACAACGGATGGGACGACACATACGAACTGGGCGACAAGGTGACCCTGCCACTCTTTTCCAGCGACTGGCGCGACCCCATTACGGGCTCGACAGTGCTGAATCCCAATACGGGCGTCAATTACACGCACGCGGAATACTTTGCTACAATCTCGAGCACACCCTATACCGGCAACATCGTAATCAACGCCAAGACAACCAACTTCTATTACAACGCAACCCGGCCAGGAGACACCAACCCCGCAAACCGCCAACCCACGGACGACTACATATTGTTCAATTGTGCCACGAACCTGCTCCAGATCAATGGCCAAGTCCAAATAAATGGAAACCTCTCCTTCACGGGACAAGGCAATGACAAATCGATTAACTACACCGGACGGGCGGCCCTCCTGGTGCATGGCGACGTGAGCATCGAAACCGATCTGCTCGCCGTAAACGCCAACGGCACGACCGTCGGCAGCTTTCCCGCGGCGAATTGCCTCGGCCTCATGGCCTCCAATAACATGGATGTCGGCATGACCTCTCAGTTGAAAATCATGGGCGGGTTCTATGCCCAGAACCGGGTCAGGAGCCAGAAGCAGACCATTGTCATGGGGACGTTCGTCTCCAATTACTTCGACATGGGAACCAACGTACCCGATATCTACCAGGTGCCCGCGCTTGCGGATAACCTCCCGTATGGTATGATTGGCGCGTATCCGATACTGACGTTCTTGCAGGTGTCATGGAGAGAACTGGGCACGGATGTATGAGCAAGGAAGAACTCCTCCAAGGCTTACGAAAAAACTGGTACCTCATCGCGGCCCTTGCCGTGTTTGCCGCACTGGCCGCGGTGAAACTCCTCATGGGTTCCAGTGAGACTCCTTCGCAAACACCCGGCAACGTCGCAACCACCGGGACCGTAACCAAGCTTCCGTCGGCACAGGAAAGCCTCAACGCTCTTCAATCCGCCACAAAGCCTGACGAACAGGCAAAGGCGCGCACCCAGATCGAAGAATACCAGCAGAAGCTCAAAGCCGAGCCCGGCGCCGAAGATACTCCCGCCTACCTCATGGCCATGGGAAACCTCTATCGGCAGAAATTGGGGGATTACGCAAAAGCCGCGAGCTGTTACGAGCGGATCATTATGGAATTCCCGGATTCAGCCGACCGCCGCCAGGCCTTCCTGCAGCTCGAGGCCTGCTACCTGACCCAAAAAGACCGCACGGGACTCAAATGGCTTTACAACAGAATGGTCGAAGAATTCCCTGAAGACGCGCAAGAACACTTGTACGCAAAGGAGAAACTCGACGAGCTCTAGTACCGCCAAGGGTATCCTCCAGTCTCTTTTCCGCAAGCACTATCAAGCCTTCGCATTGAACTCAACCCGCTCTTTTCGGTAGTCTATTGACAATATGTACGCATCGCAACGGCGCGACGTTCCTATTTCCTTCTCTCTTTCCGGGACACCCAACAGCCCGTTGCAGCGGAGGGGAAACGAGGTCCGGCCAAGACTGCGGCTGGAAGCATGAGTGAAGAAAGGGTAGTCAAGATGCCCATAGGCGTGGGAGTGATCGGCGCAGGAGTTGTAGGGGGCGGCGTAATTCAAACCCTGCTGACTCATCGTCACGTTATCAAGACGCGCAGCGGCGTGGACCTCGCCCTGGCTCATGTCGCCGAATTGGACCCGGCACGCCTGGCGGAATTGGGTCTCACCGGGGTAACAGTAAGCAATGATGCCGCCCGACTCATCCAGGACCCGAACGTTCAGATTGTATGCGAACTCATTGGCGGCCTGGAACCGGCCCGAACCTTCATTCTCGATGCCTTGAAAGCCGGCAAACACGTCGTGACAGCCAACAAGATGCTGCTCGCTCATCACGCGCCTGAGTTGTGCAAAGCCGCCATCGACAACCGCGCGGGGCTGCACTATGAAGCGTCGGTTGCCGGCGGGATCCCAATTATCCGCTCGATCCGGGAAGGTCTCGCCGCCGACCGGATCAAGGCCATATTTGGCATTCTGAACGGCACCTGCAACTATATCCTGAGCCGCATGACCGAAGACGGGCACGAGTTCGAGCAAGCTCTCAGCCAGGCTACCGCGCTGGGTTTCGCCGAGACCCCGCCGGACCTCGACATCGCGGGCCACGACACGGCTCACAAGTGCCAGATCCTCACGTCGCTCTGCTTCACGACGGAAGTGGACTACGACGCGCTTTACGTCGAAGGCATCACGAAGATCACCCACGCGGACGTCGCATACGCTCACGATATGGGCTACGCCATCAAACTGTTGGCCATCATTCAAGACCGGGAAGACGGCATCGAGGCGCGAGTTCATCCCACTCTGGTGCCCCATTGGCACCAACTGGCCGCCGTGCGCAACGAATTCAACGCCGTCTACGTCGAGAGCGATGTTGCCGATGCGACACTCTATTACGGCAGAGGGGCCGGCCGGTTCCCCACGGCCAGCGCGGTCCTCGCGGACGCTATCGATGCCGCGCGGGGCATGGGCGCCGCTCCTGCTCCCCCGTTCGTGTATGCGAAAAGGCGGCCCGTGCTTGATATCGGCGCCGTTGTGTCGCGTTACTACCTTCGCTTGACCACGCTCGATAAGCCCGGGGTTCTGGGCAAGGTATGCACCATTCTGGGCAATTACGGCGTGAGCATCGCCTCGTTCATCCAGCAGGAGGTGCGCGGCGACAAGCCCGTGCCCGTCGTGCTTATGACCCATGAAACCCGTGAGTGCGATCTGCGGAAGGCCTTGGTGGAGATCGACCAACTCGACTTCATCCGCGAACCCACTCACGTCATCCGCGTCTTGCAGGAGTAGACCATGCTTATCGAAGGCGTCATCAATCGTTACCGCCAGTATCTTCCCGTGACGCGGCATACCCGCGTCATCACGCTTAACGAAGGGTCGACGCCCTTGATTCACGCATTGAACCTCAGCGCGGCAATACACCCGCGTCTCGAAATATATCTCAAGTACGAAGGGCTCAATCCCACAGGCTCTTTTAAGGACCGTGGAATGACCATGGCCATCACCAAAGCCCTTGAGGAGGGTTTCCAGGCAGTCATTTGCGCTTCGACGGGCAACACTTCCGCGTCGGCTGCGGCTTACGCCAGCCGCGCAAGGATGCGCTGCGCCGTCATTATCCCTGAGGGAAAGATCGCTCTTGGAAAACTTTCGCAGGCCATGATTCACGGCGCCAAAGTGATTCAGATACGCGGCAATTTCGACGATGCCTTGCGCTTGGTGCGCACCATCACCGAACATCATCCCATTGCTCTTGTCAACTCCATCAACCCGTACCGGATCGAGGGCCAGAAGACCGGCGCGTTCGAGATCGTGGACGACTTTGACGGCGCCGCCCCCGATTTCCATGTTTTGCCCGTCGGCAACGCCGGCAATATCACGGCCTATTGGAAAGGCTACAAGGAATATCATGCGGCAGGGAAATCGCAGAATCTTCCCCGCATGCTGGGGTTCCAGGCAGCGGGCGCGGCGCCCATCGTTCTCGGCCACCCCGTCGAGCAACCCCAAACCTTCGCTACCGCTATCCGTATCGGCAATCCCGCGAGCTGGAAAACCGCCGAGGCGGCCCGCGACGAATCACACGGCGTCATCGATATGGTCACAGACGACGAGATCCGCGCCGCGTACAAGAAATTGGCCTCGCTCGAAGGCATCTTCGCCGAACCGGCCAGCGCCGCCACCATCGCCGGCGTTATCAAGTACGCCGAAAAGGGATACTTCGACCATTTCACCCCCTTCCGGGGGGAGAAACTGCGTCTCGTGTGCATTCTTACCGGACACGGGCTAAAAGACCCCGACAGCGCGATCAAGGCGGCCGAAGAACCCACGACCATCGATGCCGAAGAAGATTCCGTGCTCGATGCAATGCAGCTGGAGACTCGAAAACCAGTTGAGGTGTGACGGCGGCGCCCGGCGGCCCCGGGAACGATCCGTATCCCCGGCCGAAGCGGACCTGCAATCCTGCAGGCCCGCGTGACGTGAACCTGAGCGACCATGACACGTTGGATAGAAACCATCCGTTTTGAGCAGCCGGTGCCATACGCCGCAATGATGGCCCTTCAGCAAAAGCGCCGCGAGGCGGTTGAGAGAGGCGCCGCCTCGAACACGCTGTTTCTGCTCGAACACACCCCCGTGATTACCCTGGGCCGAAAATCAGACCCTGCCAATGTGCTGCTTTCAAGAGAAGAGCTGGCAAAGAAGGGCATCGAACTGGTTGAGACCGACCGTGGCGGCGACGTGACCTACCATGGCCCCGGGCAACTGGTCGCCTATCCCGTTCTGGCCTTGACTGCCTGGAAGCAGTCCTATCGCTGGTACCTGCGCTCGCTCGAGTCCGTGCTCATAGCACTGTTGCGGGGGTACGGCCTCCCGGCGGAGCGCGCCGAAGGTTTCACGGGAGTATGGGTGAACGGCGCGAAAATGGCCGCTATCGGGGTGGGCGTGCATAACTGGGTCACTTTTCACGGGATCGCGCTGAACGTCGCTCCAGATATGAGCCATTTCCGGCTTATCGTGCCCTGTGGCATCCAGGATAAGCCGGTGTGTTCCCTGGCCGAAGCAATGCAACGGCCGCCCGGGATGAAGCAAGTAATGGATGATTTCGAGACGGCGTTTCGGGACTATTTCGAAACGCCCGACGAAACGCCCGTGCCCGAACCCTGAGGTTCAGCCGCGCCAGCCTCTCCCCCGCCTTGCGCGCCGCCCTCTTGTTCAGCGCCGGCCGGCGATTCCGCTGGGGACAAGGCCTTCAATGCCTCGCGCGTGCGCTCTTGCGCCGGTTCTATCTCCAGCGAGCGCTTGAAAGCTTCCCGAGCCCGTTCGGTGTGGCCAAGCTGCGCGCATACCGAACCCAGCATGTTCCATGCCACATGGTTTTCAGGGGCAAGTTTGACGGTGCGCTCGAGAGGCGCCACGCTCTCCGCATATCGTCCTGCCCTCAACAGCAGCGACGCGTACGCATAGTGGGCTTCCGCCGTATCTTCAAACCACAGCCCCGAGCGCTCAAAATCCTGCAGACCCTTACCTATCAACTCTGCCGCAATCGCAAGGACCTCGGGGGAGGCTTGAGCAGCCTGCTGAACCCGCTGCGAGGCCGCAACCATTTCGCCGCGCCGTGCCAGTAGGGCAGCCATTCCTATCTGAGCGATTACATTATCAGGCGATACCTCAAGCGCGCCTGCCCACTCTTGTTCCGCGAAATCCGTCAGTGCCCTGTCCCAGTAAAGACGCCCCAGAACGGCACGCGCTTCCCCCTCGACGGGCGTTCCCTTGCCCGCCTCGATGGCCCGCTTGAGCGCGCCCTCGGCTTCCTGCGGCCTGCGGTACAACGGCGTCAGCAGTCCCCGCCCCAAGGCAAGCCACAGCCCAGCGTGATCGGGCTGGAGACGCGCGGCTCTCCGAAGGGCATCCGCCGCCAAATCCGAATCGTTCAGCGACTGAAGCACGCCCGCGAAATCCGCCAGCGCTTCGGCGTCCTCCAGGCTGAGGCCGCCGGCCTCTTCGAACAGCCTCCGGGCTTCCTCAAACATCTTGTTGGCCTTCGCCTCATTCTCACGATACGCGTCCACGCTGCCTGCGCGCCCCGCGCTTACGGCAGCCTGAAGCTGCTGCCGGGCCTGCGCCGCCATCGTGCGGGCCTCCCACAGAACTCCCGACCCGGCCGGCGCGCTGGCCTCTTCCGAGGCCCCAGCGCAGAAAGCCAGTGCCACGATCCCTCCGAGCATGCAGCCACCGAATCTACTCATCTCGCCTGCGCCTCCCAAGCCGCCGCCCTCTCTCCAGCCCACAGATGCTCCTCCAGAACGTCCAGCAGCGGACCGAATGATGAAGGAGCAAGCGCGCAGACCGGCACTCCGCGGAACCGGCGCGCCAACACCGCCACCCGCTCCGGTTCGCAGAGATCGGTCTTGTTCAATACCGTCACGACGTGCTTCTCCTGAAGATGCAGTTCCGCGAGTATCTGCATGACAGCCTCATGAAGTTCCTCCACATTGTCGCGTGAGGCATCGAGCACATGCAACAACAGGTCGGCCTCGTCAAGCTCCTCGAGCGTCGTGCGGAAGGCCTCCTTCAACTCCTGCGGCAAATTGCGAATGAAGCCCACCGTTTCCGTCACAACGACTTCCCGTTCCCTGGGAAACCGCAGACGGCGCGAGACGGGGTTCAACGTGGCGAACATCTTATCTTCCGCCACCACATCGCTTTCTGTCAGCCGGTTGAGCAACGTGGACTTACCGGCGTTGGTGTACCCCACAATCGAGACGATCGGCACCTCGTTGCGCAGTCGCCGTGAACGGCGAAGTTTCCGCCGCGCGCCCAGCTTATCGACTTCCCGCTCCAGCTGCGCCACGCGGTCCTGGACGCGCCGCCGGTCGACCTCCAGCTTGGTTTCGCCCGGACCCCGGCCCCCAATGCCTCCGCTTAAGCGCGAGAACGCGCTTGCGGACTGCTTGGCGCCGAGGCGCGGCAGCATATAGCGAAGCTGTGCAAGCTCGACCTGCAACTTGCCCTCGCGCGTTCTGGCGCGCTGCGCGAAAATATCCAGAATGACTTGCGTGCGATCCAGGATTTTGAGGTCCGTGTGTTCCGCAAGGGTCTGGACTTGCGCCGGCGTGAGGTTCAAGTCGAAAACCAGCGCCTCCGCTCCAAGCTGCATCGCCTTGATAACGGTCTGCGTAAGCCGCCCCTTCCCGACCACGTACCGGGGCTCGGTCAAGCGGCGTTGAATCACCGTTTCCATGATTTCGATGCCGGCGCTGGCCGCGAGTTCCGCCAATTCAGCAATCGATTCCTCAGCAGCGCTTCGTGGGGCGTCCGAGACATGCACCAGCATGGCCCTCTCGCGGCAATCCCCTGCCAATCGAGGTCTGCGAAGACGGGCAAACTCATCTTCGAGAGCATCCACCGCGGCAAGGAAATCGTCCTGCAGCTCGTGAACGGTAATTGGAGGCAGCACCTCCCAGGGATGTCCATCGCCTCCCCCGGGCAGCAAATGGGCGGCATACAGCCTGCCGGGAAGCCCGTCCCCCAGCACCTCGAGCGCAGCAACGAAATCAAGCCGCAAGAGAGCAAGGTCTGTAAAATCATCATCGTCCAGCGGTTCGTGGTTCAGGTGCGTGTGGACCAAGCGCAGCCCGCAGAGGCGCGCGCGTCCCCGGCGATAAGCGGAAAGGTCAGGCAAGAACACCGAGCGCGCATCTCCAACGATGCAGGCCCGGACGTGGCCCCGGCGATCGATCAGCACACCCACTTGGCGCTGGATTTCGCCGGAAATCTCCGTGAGAGCGCGCGCCAGTTCCACAGTGACAAGATGCTCCGCGGAGGTCTTGCGGTTGCCCAGTTTCTGTAACCGTTTGAGAGGAGAAGCCTTTAGACCCTTGGTATTGCCAATGAGGTGAATTGCTGGTTCCTCGACTGTTTCAGATGAATTGCTTATGTGCCACTGGTCGTGCGCGCTATGAGTCAGGGTAGCAAGCGCCCGAGGGCAATGCAAGCGAACCCCGGGAGACATCCACCAACAGAAATGCCCGAGCCCTCGCTCGTCTGGCCCGGGCATCTCAGGTGCCGAAAGGAACGTGCCCTATTGCAACATTGCCCGCCGAATGATCTTCTGGCTCTCAACGGCGTCAAGCGTCTTTTGTGCTTTCCGCAACTCTGTCGTGTCGATCTTTTCGAGTTTCTTCCAGAGAATCGCAACGTTTCCGGCAGCGATCTGACAGGCCTGAGCGGGATCGATCCGTTTTGGCTGCATGTCCAAGGTCAAATAACCCTTGTATTTGGATACCTTGAGGTAGAAGAGGGCCTCCATTGTTTCCCACATATGAACACTGGCCGAGACGAGCATGTCGTCCGGACTATGGTAGCTGTCGCTGAAATAGAGTTGAAACAGCTTGTTCGACCGTGATAGAAAAGCGATGGCCTCGGCCGGGTTCTCGCCCGCCATGAGCGCATGGGAAAAGTCCAGGGCGACTCCCACGTTCTTCATGGCAATTTCCTGACAAAGCGAGAGGGCCTTGCCCACAGAGGAGACCGTGAGGAACTTACGCGGCTCAGTGGCCTTATACGCGATAGCTACGTTCACATCCGGCGAAGCGTACTTCGCGATGGTCTTGATCGACGATATGAGCGTGTTCCAATGGGCCGCATAATCAATGTGGAAGGGGTAATCAAACCCATCGCTGTACAGCCGCAACGTAATCTCCGTAGCGGTAAGCTGCCGGGCGAGGTCCACGGCCTTCCTGCCTTCGTCGATCGCGGCATTGCGAGTCTTGGGATGCTGGTGGCCAAAAGCGGCAAGCGCGAAGCGGCGGTCGTACGCCAAATTGGCGGATACGCCCGAACACGCGAGACCGTAATCCTTCAGCATCCGCTTCAACTCTTTTCCCGGGAGCTCCTGAGTCACGTCGCTCTGCGCAACCTCTATAGCCTTGATCGCCTTGATCTTCGACAAGGCTGCAAGCCGCTCCTGCATGCGAAGCGGTTCGCGGTAGCCATTCGGACAATACCTGTCCGCAGACCCCGAGAATATTTCCAAGGTAGCTGCAATTTTAGGGGTCATTTCATTCTCCTATTGCCACGCTCCTGTGCGCGGTCACATGTGGTATGCTGAGTGATGCGTATGAAAAACGAGAACAAATGGAGTCCCACCTACGGTGGCCATAGGTCCGACGTAATGGCTGTTTGGACCATAACCGAACTCAGGCGCGTGAGCGCAAATATTTTATGGAATTCTGCCCGAATTGTCAATAGTTGCGCGAAATCGTACAATCAGGTATCCAATTGTCGAAATACCCGCACTTCCCCAATAATGCGTTTTTTTGCACACCACGGAGAATTCCCCAGGGGTCTTCTCGCGGCCAAGGGCTTATTTACACGCTTGGAACTCTTGGACTTGCGCAAAAAAAAGGAGGCGAGTGCGGGCAGCGGGGGAACTGCCGTTCACGCACTCGCCGGTGGTGGGAACCAGTCATTTCTGACTGCCTCTGCGGCCTGCCTGGGGGAAAGGCGTGTGCCGCAGCCGCATATAGTAACACACCCTATGCAGACCCTATTCCCCGGACAACGCAAAAGATGTAGAAAAATCCTGAATTCTTCCTCCGGGTACGCGGGAACCCCGCGACCAGCAGGGTCGGGACCGTCTCGAGTCATACGCCAACGGCACTCACTGGTCCCAACGGTATTGGCAAGGGGCCTTCCATTCCTTGCCGCAGCCATTATTATAACCCATTTATTTACAGTATCTTATGATGCGCATGCGGATCTCATTCCCGTCCCTGATACCCTGGGAATCTACTGCGAAACGCAGTCGCCATCCTCCTCTAATCAATTGCCAATCAATAGGTTACGCGATACGGTCGTGGGCATGGAGGTCCAATGGCCGTCCAGGCCAAGTATCCGAGCGGCTGGCGACGCTAGCAGCGCTTTGATGGCCATGATGAACGATCCGGAACCCGAGACCCGTAAACAAGGACTTCTCGGCCTGACGGTGGCGGATGTGCCTGAAATCACAAGCATTCTCGTATACGCTCTTGACGACCCTGCACCGGAGGTGCGTAACGCGGCCCTGAGCAAACTTGCCGAGCTGGATGCGGCCCTGCTGACCAGGGAGCTGGTATATCGTTTGATTTCGAACGATGAGGCTGCGCGTACGGCGGTGGAACGGGCACTGCCACTGCTTCGGGAATACGTCGAAACCCCTATGCTGTCCCTGTTCGAGTCGCCCGACGCGGATACCGGGACCCGCACTGCTGTCGCCCGCGCGCTGGGCAGCATGGGCAGCGAGGCGGCGATACAAGCCCTTTCCTCGGCTGCTCTTGGCCCGCATGTTTCGTTGAGCAAAGCAGCCGCTCGGGCACTCGTTGAGATTGGTTCTCCGGAGGCTCTTCCTGCTTTACAGGAGCTGTCGCGCCACTCTAATGCGGAGGTCCGGGCGTCGGCTCTGGTTGGACTTGCGCGAATCGGAGGGCCGGTCGCGTTGTCTGCCATCGAAGAAATGGCCACAAACCCGCGGGAAAGCGATCCACATACGCGGCGCAGTGCTGTTTACTACATCGGGATCATGGGAGGTCCAAGCTCGATCGCGACGTTGATCCACGCCATGAACCGCTATCCTGAAGCGCGAGACACGGCGGCGATGGCTCTCACCCGCATCACTGGCATCAACCTCGGGAACAGTCCACAGGCGTGGACAAGCTGGTACGACAAACGGAAAAAGGCCCAAGAGCAGGCGCAGAAAGAAGAGGCATCGCGCGGCTTTATCGGCGTAATCCGCCCGGGCGGCGCCACATCGGACACCAAACCCGCGGATAACCCGGAGACGGTTTCGCCCCCGCCCGAGTAATCCGCGCGCCGGCCCTGGCTTGCTAAGCGCCGACGACAGTCGTATCATGCTTCTTTTGGATCTGTAACCCGCTTTGTCCCAAAGGCATAAGCATGCAAGACCAGAACGTGAGTGTGAACGGCGAGTTGGCCCGCTCTTTTGATTTCGGCCCGGGGCGCAGGGCCGTCGTTCTGTTCCCTGCATTGCTGCTTTTTCTTCTTCTCACATTCCCGGGAGATTATCTGCCGCTGAAGGCCGGACTCGATTCTTCCTCGTTTTATGCCATGAACTACTTGCCTGACAGCGGTCTCCGATACGGCAGCGACGTAACTTTCACGTATGGTCCGCTGGGGTTTCTGCTGTATCCGATGGACATCGCCTCGAATCTCGCGGTTACGGCGGGATTTCGCCTGCTCGTCCATCTTCTCTTCGGACTGGGCATAACGTACGCAGGTCTGCGAATCGCGGGCGTTTTCCCTGCCCTGCTCTTCATGGCCGCCTACCTGTTTGCCGCGCTCTTCGGACTGAAGTACGAGTCGCAACTGGTGGTTACCGGCGCTTTATGGGCGGCAATAGCGGTTCAGAACGCGCAAGCGGGCAATTTCTCGCTCCCGCCGCTGGCGGCGCTGGCGGCGGCATGCGTTTTCATCGAACCCGCGCTGGCGCTCTCGCTGGTCACCATGACCTGCCTGGCCGAACTGGCGCGGTTCCTGCGTGGATACACCCGTTTCTACGCCGTCCTCTTGCGGTCGGCGGGGCCTTTCGCTGTATTGAGCGCCGCCTTGTGGCTGCGTTTCTTTGGTGCTTGGGAACCGTTCCGGGCGTGGGTAATCATGACCCTCGAGTATATGAGGTACAACGCCGTGGCCATGGCCACCGACGGCCCCCGCAGCGAGCTTATTGCCGGCGTGTTCTGTGTTGCTGCGTTTGCAGGAGCAAGCATAGTTTTGATGAGGATGCGCTCCGAGGTGTCGGTCGTCGCCATCATCCTCTTCCCCACCTTGTTTACCCTTTTCAAACACGGCTTCGAGCGCCAGGACGAACATGTGATGTTCTTCTTCGCGCCCTATATCGGTTTGGTTGCCGTTCTCATCCTCGTAAGCCGCCGCTATGACGAAGTAGCGCTCGTCTGTCTGTTGTTTCTTGGGACCGTGCTGGTGATTACGCCAATTGCATCCGCCCGGAGCGCCTATCGTTACTCAGGCGCCGTCGACCTCCTGTCCGGAGAACAAGGCCTCGCCAATATCAAAGCCATGGCCAACCTTTCCGAAACCCGGCATCGGCTCGAGAAAGCGGCTGAGGAGAATCTGGCCAGCGTGCGCCTCCCGGATTCATGGACGCTCCTCATCAAGGAAAACCGGGGCGCGATGGACGTCCTCCCCTCGGAAATCATGTACTGCCCGGCGAACGGGATCCCCTGGATTCCCAATCCAACAGTCCAGACCCACTTGGCCTATACCGCACTCCTGGACGAGCGCCTCGCTCGCCATTTCAGCACGGGCTCAGCCCCCGATTTTCTAGTTATCGACTGGCGAGAATTTGACCAGCGGTGTCTGCCTTTCGATGTCCCGGCAACATGGCGCACACTGCTTAAATACTACCGCCTCGTGGACGTCGAGACCGACCGCAAGTTGCTGTTGCTTGCCCGTCGCGGGGTCCCCGTCATGCTCTCTCCTCTTCCCTCAAAAGAACTGACCGTCACCTTCGAACAATGGGTGGAGGTGCCGGCCACCGAAGGAATACTGGTCGCAGCGCCGCAGTTTCAATTGACCTGGAAGGGCCACATGATGAAGACCGCGCTTCGCGTCCCCCCCATATTCATCGAATTCGAGTTCGCTGGCGGCGAAACGCAGCGCAGGCGCATCCTGCCTGAAACCGCCGCTCACGGCATCGTGGTAAACTCTCCCCCGCTCGAGCAGTTTGACGCTGTTCGGGCCTTCTCCGGGCTTCCCTCCCGCTCCGTTGTCCGTTTCCGCATCACAGGTCCGGGGACCCGCTACTATGCCCAAAACATACCCTTGACGTTGACCCAGATGAACGTCGTCGCCCGTTCTGAAGATGCTCTTGCGCTTGCCCAGCCGCCCCTCTGAACAACAGTATCCGCATCAATATGGGAGAGACATTGTGTTGTATGAAGACAAATTCCTGGCGATTACAGAACTGAGGGGCACAAAATGCGCGCAAGCAGCAAGAATCGGGCGATGGACTTGATCATGAAACTTATTCCTTTCGGATCTCACCTGGCAGAGAAGACCGGAAGCCCGGTCAAACCACGACTTGATCCCGGGCGGTCCCGCGATTACGCTTACGCTTGAAACTGCCCTTTGTACGTTACACGAGGACCATGCTGGGATGCGGTACGCCTGAGGTGTGGATATCGCCCCGGCAATCTTGCGAAAGGAGCGCTCGACTCATGCAGAACACATCCATCTCGCGACGGGATTTTGTAAAACGCACCGCCCTGGCTGCCGGTGCGGCAGGCGCGGTCGCAGCGGCATGGTCTGGAACCGCGGCCGCTCAGGAATATCCAAAACTCCCCATCTCCGTCATTATCGGAATGCTTCCGGAGAAGTTGCCTGACAAGGAGAAGTTCGCGTTTGCCAAGCGCTGTGGGATAGACGGCGTTGAAGCACATCCCATGGAAGACCACGAGGCCGCCAAAGCGCAAGCCGCTGTCGCGCGCGAAGCCGGCATCGTTATCCACAGCTTGCTTTACGGCGGGTGGAGCGCCCTGTTCTCAGACCCGGATGAGGCCGTCGTGGACAAAGGGCTCAAATCATTCGAGAACGCATTGCGTTGCGCCAACGCCATGGGCGTCGACAACGTCCTGCTGGTGCCGGCCAAAGTCACGGAGGAGGTGCGTTACGCCGACGCTTACGAGCGCTCGCAGAAGAATATCCGGAAAGTGCTGCCTCTCGCGGAAGAATTAGGCGTCACTATCGCGGTCGAGAATGTGTGGAACGATTTTCTGTTGAGTCCCCTCGAATTCGCCCGCTACGTCGACGAGTTCGGAAGCCCCAACCTCAAGGCATACTTCGATTGCGGCAATGTTGTGAAATTCGGATATCCTCAGGATTGGATCCGCACCCTTGGCCCGCGCATTCACCGGATCCATCTGAAGGATTATTCGCGCAAAGAAAATGCCTTCAAACCGTTGCGCGAAGGCGAAATCAACTGGCCCGAGGTCCGCAAGGCCCTTGCCGAGGTGGGCTATACCGGATTCTGCACGGCTGAGGTTGACGGCGGCGACGAAGCATATATGACAGACCTCGCGCACCGGATGACCCTTATCGCAACCGGCCAATAAGCGGTATCACGAGGCCTTTTCGAGCCCTTGCACTGCGCGAGGGCTCTTTTCCGTTTCCGTCGCGCTCTGCAGCAACTGTCCGGACTGCAACTTGACCACCGCCCGCAGACGAGGGTACTCTGCGGTGGGTATGCCATGGGCCAATCGGGGGAGGTAGTCATGGTTCGTCAGCTCGAAGTCGTCGCAGAGCATGACCTGCGCCCGGAAGACCGAGAAATCATTCAAAAGTGGACCCGGGAACTCTTCGGGGCTGCCGAGGACGAGTACGATTGGGCGACGCCGGATTGGCGGGTGCTGGTCCGCGTGGACGGCGAGCTGGCCGCGCACGCGGCGATCACCCAGCGCACGGTGACCGCGAATTCAGAGCCCGCCCGCGTCGGTGGCATCGGCGGCGTGATGACGTCCCCGAAGTACCAGGGCAAGGGCCACGCCCGAGCCGCGATGTTGCGGGCCCACGACTTCATACGGGACACACTGCACCTCGAGTTCGGGTTTCTTTTCTGTTCTTCAAAGCTTCTTCATTATTACCAGCGCTTGGGTTGGCGACAAAGCGAGGGCCCCGTGAGCTTTGCCCAGGACGATGGCGATGCGCACTGGGAGGAAGAGGCCATGGTGCTCCCCCTCACAGCCCGCCCATGGCCTGGGCCGCCCGTAGATCTCAACGGCAGACCCTGGTGAGCGCCCCTATTTCTTGAGCACCAGCGGCTGAACGCCCTCCGCGGTTCGCGGCGACGTCTGGATCACAACAATGGTGTCCACGGGATCACGGTCATCTTCAGGAAGCACAAGCAGCGTCCCGATCGGAGAAGGCACATAGGCGACATCCTCGCCGTTCAGCAACGTAATGCTCTCTATGTCACGCCCGAGATCTGGCAAGCCAATCGTCTGATCCGTCGTGTTGAGGACGTGGACATAGACGACATCTCCGCGCTGGGTCGTCACGCCCCAGCTCTGCGGAGGCACAGGGCCGCCCCGGGTACCGAAGATGGAGTCGCCATACAAGTCCAGCCACTTGCCCATCACGGCCAGGCGCCCGGCATGCTCTTCCTGAATGGACCCGTCCGGCTTCACACACGCGTTCAATAACAGATTGGCATTGTGTCCGGCGGCTCGAATCAACAGATGCAACAATTCGAGCGGGCTCTTGTGCTGCGTATCGGCGGCCGTATATCCCCAGCTGCCGTTGATGGTCTCGCAACTCTCGAGGGGCAACTCGGAAACGGCATCCACCTTGCTGAAAGGATCGTGTCCGGGCATGCCCCGCTCGAACATCTGGAAATCTTCGCCAGGGAAAACTCCCACGTGATGGTTGTTACCGATCAGGGCAGCGGGTTGGAGCTGATGAATGACGCTGTAGGTTCTCGACAGCCGCCAGTCAGCGTCGGGCTTGTCCCACCATCCATCAAACCATACTCCAGAAATCTGGCCATAATTGCTGAGCAGTTCCGTCAACTGCCCATCCATGTAGTCCAGATAGCGCGTCCATTCTCCCGATTCAGGGCGTCCGGTCTTTTTGCCGGTTTTGCCCAGGGGAAAATAGTCGGGATGGTGCCAGTCAAGGTGCGAATAGTACACAAACAATCCTAAGCCATGCCGCCGGCACGCCTCGGCCAGTTGGGCCAGCACATCCTTGCCGTACGGCGTGCGATCAACCACGTCCCAGTCGCTGAGTCTGGTGTTGTACATGAGGAACCCGTCATGATGCTTGGCCGTGAAGGTGATGTAGCGCATGCCGGCGTTTTTGGCGAGCTGGCACCAGGCGTCCGGGTCGAAATGGGTGGGATTGAACTGCGCCGGAAGCTTTTCGTACTCCTCGATGGGAATGCTCTCGTTGTGCATGACCCATTCGCCGCGTTCCAGCACGCTGTATACGCCCCAGACGATGAACATGCCGAACTTGGCGTTCTGAAACCATTCGCGCGCCTCGAGGTTCTCGGGAGCCGGCACATATTCCGCGCCCGCGGGCCCGGAACCCGTGACGACCGCCGCTCCCAGAACCGGCCTGGCAATGCCCGCGAGAACCAGCCACACTAAGAACATGCACCGCCAGAAACTCATCGTGACCTCTCCCCCGTTCGTTCACGTTACCGGTTCGTCTGATGCGTTACCCGTCTATCTCGCCGGGAGCCGGATTCATGGGCAACGGCGCCGGCCGTTCGCACGTGCTCTCGATAGTCACGTGCGTGCCTTTGTCGTTCGAATCCTGAAAGGCATGCATTACATCGAGCACGTGATACGCCAACGCCTCGTTTGCGCGGTGCCTGCGGCCGGTCCGTAAGGCGCACGCCATGTCAGCCGGACCGATTCCGCGCGCATTGTCGGCATATTGGTGCGTCAGGGGCACCGTCTCCCATTCGCGGGTGCGCGGACGGCATACCTGGACCACCCCCCCGAAGCAGTTGGGATCCGGGACGCTGAGCGACCCCTCCGTGCCGTGGATTTCGAGGCAGGGCAGGTGATGGCCCCAAACGTCGAAGCTCATCACCATGGTGGCGATCGCGCCGTTGGAAAAACGCATGGTGCCCGCAACGTGTGTAGCGGTGTTGACCTTGATGATCTCGCCGTAATGTTGTTCGCTTGTGATCAGACGGTCGGAAAAGGCGGCGCTCGTCAGACCGGACACCCGCGTTACCGGGCCCATCAGCGTCACGAGCGCGGTGATGTAGTAAGGCCCCATGTCGAACATGGGCCCGCCCCCCGGCTGGTAGAAGAAATCCGGGTCGGGGTGCCAGTGTTCGTGTCCGTGGCACTGCATGAACGCCGTCGCGGCCACGGGCTCGCCGATCCACCCGTCGTCGATGAGCTTTCGGCACGTCTGGAGCCCCGCGCCCATGAACGTGTCAGGCGCCGCGCCCAGAAGCACTCCTTTTTCCTTCGCCAGTCTCACCATGCGTTTGCCGTCTTCGCGCGTGACAGCGAGCGGCTTCTCCGTGTGAAGGTTCTTACCCGCTTCGAGCGCGGCAAGCCCCAGAGGGGCATGCGCTTTCGGGATGGTCAGGTTCAACACGAGCTCGATATCAGGGTCCGCAAGCAGTTCTTCGACCGTGCAAACCTTCGGGACCGAGAATTGCTCAGCGCTGGCCTCCGCGCGCTCGCGAACAATGTCCGCACATGCCACTATGGCGATGCTGTTGAATACGGCGCCGTTCTTGAAATAGGTGCCCGAAATGTTCCCACACCCGATCAAGCCGACATTGACTGGCTTCATGCCTCTCTCCTTCACCGTGCCGCCCAAAGGCAGCCGCGCCTGGCTATCTCCATCACCTCCGGCACATCGAAGTCCGCTGCCACATGCCCCAGTGAACTATAGAATACACGTCCCGCCCCGTAACGGCGTTTCCACACCACCGGCATCACGCACCCCGCTATCCACGGATACACGCCGCCGGAAAACGTTGTCGCGGCCAACACCTCGTTCGACGGGTCCACATGCAGATAATAGCACTCCGAACGCATGCGGAAATCGTTCAGTCCTGAGACGATGGGGTCCTCGGGCTTGATGATATTGACGGTATACTCCACGATGCCGCCGGGATGTTCGACCCACTGCCCGCCGGTCATGAACTGGTATGACGTGTTGTTGCGAAAGGAATCGCACATGCCGCCGTGCCATCCAGCGACGCCCACGCCGTTCCTGACTGCTTCGAGCAGGCCCTTCTCCTGCTCCGGGGCAATCTCCCCCATGGTCCAACAAGGCACAACCAGGCTGAGCGCATTCATCACAGCCGCGTCCGCGTAGACTTCCATGGAATCGGATACCCGAACGTCAAACCCCTCCGCCTCCAGAACCGGCGCGACCTTTTCGACGCACTGCCGCGGCTCATGGCCGTCCCAACCGCCCCACACCATCAATACGGTCTTGCGCATAGCTTGCTCCTGGTGATTGGCCTTGAAACGGGACGAGTTCCGTTTCGCCCTATTTCTCGCCCCAGAGTACGATAGCCGGCGGCAGGTTCTTCCAGCACACGCGGGAATGTCCCACCTTCGAAAAGCGGCTCTCAAGCTTCTTCTTGAAGCGGCGGCCCGAGGGCAACAATACACTGCTCAGATACATATATGTGGCGAACTTTCCCCCCGGACGCAACGCGTCCACGGTCGCATCAAGCAGCCGGTCCTGCAACAATTCTTCGAACGCAGCCCACGGCAGGCCCGACACGATGCTGTCGCACTCGCTCTTTCCGTGTTCCTGCAGATACCTCAGCGTATTCTCGGCCGACCCCTCGATAATCTCGACGCCAGGAAGGCAGTTACGGCACATCTTGACAAAATCCGGGTTGATCTCGAGAGCAAAGAACGTTGCATCTTGACGCAATCTCGTGCACAGGACCCGCGTTATCGTGCCCGTGCCAGCGCCGAATTCCACGACCACATTCGCGTCCGGCACACCCGCCGCATTCGTCACTGCGTTCGCCAAGTGCTTTGAACTCGCAGCAAACGCCCCGACTTCTTTGGGGTGCGCAATGAATTGTCTGAAAAAGAACCAAGCAGTTCGCTTGTCGTTGCCGTTGTTCGAAGAACCCATGCAGCCTCAGTCTCTTTGGATAAAAACCCCTTAAGGACCCTTCCATCTTCATGATAACGCAGCCTTCCTGCCGCATCAAGGGGCTTCTCCGCGGCGTAACGGCATTGCCCACCGGGGGCTTCCGTGCCATCTCGGAGGCCTCGCCAGAACACCGTCCGTGGGGCCTTTCGCTGCTCTTGCTTCCGTCAGTCCCTGCCCGCGGGGTTTTCTCCTTCCGGCGGGCATGGCGCCGTTGAGGCGTCCATCCCGATGCGATACAATACGCATAGACATGCCCTCCGGGGGACGTGCACCCGTTTATCCGCCCCATCTCCCGCGGCTACGAAGGAGGAATCATGAGTTTTCGCGCCGAGCGCATGAACCGTATTGACGCGAGCGGAATCCGCAAAGTGTTCGCCCTGGCGGCCAATCTCCAGAATCCCATCAACTTGAGCATCGGCCAGCCCGATTTTGATGTCGACGATGCCGTTAAGCATGAGGCCATCGCCGCCATTCAGGCCGGCTTGAACAAATACACGCAGACGTGGGGACTCGATGAACTGCGCGAGGAAGCCTCGGCCTACTATCAGCGCCGCTTCGGCACGCCCCTCGAGAATGTCATGATAACCTCGGGCGTCTCGGGCGGCCTGTTCCTGGCCCTGCTGGCTACTGTCGATCCGGGCGACGAGGTCATCCTTGGCGATCCCTACTTCGTCATGTACAAGCAACTCGTGAACCTGCTGGGGGGCGTGTGTGTTCCCATCAGCACTTACCCCGACTTCAAGCTGAAAGCCGTCGATGTCGAGGAAGCCATCACGGACAAGACCAAGCTCCTCATCGTCAATTCGCCCTGTAACCCTACGGGCGTCACGCTCAACAAGGTGGAACTCAAGAAACTGGCCGATGTGGCCGCAGAATACGGCATTCTGACCATTTCAGACGAGATCTACGAGCAGTTCTTCTATGAAGATACCCCTGCGTCCATGGCAGGCATGTGCGAGAATCTCCTTGTGCTGAACGGTTTCTCGAAGATGGCCGCCATGACCGGCTGGCGCGTGGGATTTGCGGCCGGGCCCGCTGACATTATTCAGGAGATGAACACTCTGCAGCAATACACCTTCGTCTGCGCGCCATCGTTTGCCCAGAAGGCCGCAGTAACGGCGCTGCGCACCGATCCCGCCGAGAAGATCGCGGCATACAAACGCAAGCGTGACATGATTTACCAGGGTCTGGCCAAACAGTTCAACGTCGTCAAGCCGGAAGGCGCATTCTATATCTTCCCCGAAGCCCCCGGGGGCGATGGCGACGCGTTCGTGGCCAAGGCCATCAAAAACAACATTCTCGTCATTCCTGGAAGCGTGTTCAGCGAGCGGAAAACCAATTTCCGCCTCAGTTTCGCTGCCGACGACGCCACCATCGAGCGCGGCGTCGAAGCGTTGAACAAACTGGCCGCGGAGATGGGTTGAAAACCCGCTCCGGTGTCCTGTCCGTCAGATGCGGGCACACCAAAGGCATGGCTGCGGCAACCGTGGGCGGCTATGTGATTCCTGTGCGTGCCCTGAAAAACCCCAAACGTCGGTGCCGCAACGCGTTGTACGCGCTATTCAGGTTCATCGATATGGACGCCATGCTTCAAGATGTGCTCGGCAAAGCTTCCGCGTTGGGGGTGGCGACGGGCTGTGTCCGGGAAGATGTGAGCTTCGACATTCAGGCCGGCTTCCTGTTGGACCTGCGTCATCGCACGGGCACGACGTTGGAGATCCCAGTTATCGATCCCATCCATGAAAGCAGCCACGTCGATATCGCTCCATTGATCCGCTGAGCCGGATACACGCGAGCCAAACACATACACGGCGCGGACCGTTCCGAAACGTGCCAGTGTTTGCCGCGCCGCCAGCGCCCGCTGTTTCACGTCAGCATCGAGAGGAGCCATTGTTTCCAAAGCTGGCAGATTCCCAGATCGACAGCGGATGCCAATTGCCACGCCCTGAATCAGGGCTCAGGGAGGCGGCGATCTGCGTTGCGGGAGTTCTGCATCCTGAAGTGGCGTAATACGGCGGCTTTTGAAACGTGACTACGAAGCCCTCCTCAATGGACTCGATCGCGGCGGTGAGCACTTTTTGCGCGGCTAGACCTTCAGCGCCCGGGGCCTCGATTTCGTCGGGACTGCGCCAAGCCCTGTATGTCCCGTACGACAATGAACTTCGAACTCGATCGTCTCTCGCAATGGAGGTTCCAAAGAGAGCAAAGTCTTTTCTGGGGCATCCCAGATTCTCACCGCTTCGCCAGGAATATCCGTTTGGCCCCGTTTATCCAGGTCCGGTTGCTGGATTTTTCCTTTGAGATTGGTGTCCGGGCGGGGATCTATAGGTAAAATGGTCTTCAAACTTGCAGAGGGCTACGCCCAATGGGTCATTCTGACAGAATCGCCCTCGATCGATGGGCTGCTCACAGGGACGCCGAGGCGTTTCGCGAAATCGTTACGAGACATTCCGCCATGGTACTCTCCACGTGCTGGCGGATTCTTGGTAACGGCACTGAGGCTGAGGACGTCACCCAGGAGTGTTTCGAGGCTCTTGCTCAGTCAGACAATGTGACTGGCAGTAACGTCGGACCATGGCTCCATCGTGTCGCGACCAATATTTCCATCAAACGCATTCGTTCTGACAGTCGACGTAAAGAGCGCGAGAAACGATTCGCTTCTCAGCGCAGCGCGCATACCGAGCTCGAGTGGCAGGACATCTACCAATATGTGGACGAGGCACTGGCGGAACTGCCTGACAAGTACCGCATTCCGATCGTTGCGCATTTTCTTCAGAATGAGAGCCAGTCTGATATTGCGAAGGGTCTGAATGTCTCGCCACAAACCGTATCGCATCGGATAAAGCGCGCCGTATATCTGCTGGGAAAGGCCCTGCGTCGGCGCGGCATCCGCGTGGCCGCCGTTGCCCTCGCCTCCATGCTTGCGGCAAACCTCGCCGAGGCCTCTCCAGTGCCCTCATCTCTCGCGGCCTCACTCGGGAAGCTTGCGTTGGCACACAGTACAAAAGCGACAGGGGTCCAAGCAGCAGCAGACCTCGTCAATACGATTGGAGGAACGATCCTCGTGAAAAAGATCGCCGTTGCCGTCATTGTAATTCTGGCCCCAGTGGTTTTCTGGATTGCCACACACGAAGGATCTGAGAAACCGGACATTTCGATACCGACCGTCAGTACGAAAACGGAGGAAGCGCCTAGCGTACCCCGCTCCGCTCCTTCAGCTCCCGACAGAGTAATGATAATTCCTGAGCCCAAGGGCGGCACCGTCAGCGGTCGTGTGTATGATGCCAAAACTGAGCGCGGCATTGCCGGCGTTGTCATACGAGCAACCGCATCGGGGCCAAACGGAACGCGCGTGCTGAGCGAGCCAACAGACTCTTCCGGCTCATATCGGATATCTAGCCTCCTTGGAAGCGGTTACCAGATTGCATGCAGCGATACGCCAGCGGGTTATCGAGAACCCGCCTTTTCCGAAGGAATCTCCGTTTCGCTTGAGCCGGGGCAAGAGGTCAACGCCGTCGACTTTCCACTCGAGAGAGAAGTGCCTCTAAGCGGGATTGTGCTCGATTCACAACGTAATGCGGTACCCATGGCGACGGTTATGCTGCACGGTGGCACCAATCGCCCTGTTGCTGCCTCGGTTGAATCCGGCCGTGACGGAACGTTTTGTTTCCATAACCTCGGGCCGACGGAAGGTCTGAGTCTGCAGGCAAAGACCGAGAGCGGCCTGGTTTCGCCGCACAAGCTCTTTTCCTTGCCAGAAGACGGGCTTCGGAATGTTGAACTCATTGTTGACGCCGCCTCGGTGGTCAGCGGCGCCGTCTTTGACAGCAAGGGTGCACCCGTCCCCAATATTGAGATTATTGCATCTCCAAATGGCAACAAGCGGGTCTATGGCATTCACAGAACATCCAATGAACTCGGGACCTATTCTCTCGATGGACTCGCCGCGGGGGTTTACGTGCTCAATCTGCCCGAATGGCCCCATAGTGAACATGGCGAGGGGGTGAGTAATGCCCGTTTTGAGCTCGCAGCGAATGAGGAGATTTCAAACCTGGACTTGCTGTACGAGCGGGGGACACTTTCTATCACGGGTCGCGTTGCATACGCAGATGGACGCCCCATAGCCGACGCAAAAGTGTTGTGCGGCAATTCGCGTGGCAGTGACAATGAAGTTGTCACAGATGCTGATGGTTGTTATGTGCTTTCAGGACTTGAAGATGGCATCTACGGGGTGTTTGTGCACAAGTATACCCGATCCAAGGGCATTGAATTCGACCTTTCTCGACAGTTCGTTCGGGCGGGGAGTAAAGGCGTCGACTTCGTTGTCAAAGAGCGCATCCTGGGCGTTCAGGTGGTTGATGCCCAAACTTCAAAGCCCCTCGGCGAGTTTGAGTACGCGTTCGTAAACAGTCGGGAAAGCATGCTGGATGCCAGTCTCTCCAACAGGTTCCAGCAGGTCATCGATACCGACGGTTGCTTCGAACTTACCCTGCCGCTTCCGAAGAGGTATTTACTTGCAGTTCGTGCTGTGGGCTATTCGACCGCTCTGCTGCCTGTAGTCCCGAATGATGGTCAGTCAAGGCAGGATGTCGTCGTGCGGCTGGCGCGGGGATATGACCTGCACGGGATTGTGAGAAATGAAGACGGAGAGCGTATCGGAGGGGCTGGTGTATTCTATGGAGAGCCCAATGCCAACTTTGGGCCGGCGGCCAGGACGGCTCCGGATGGCACGTTTACGTTGCAGTCTTTTCCGGATAGCGCCCAGTCAATCTCTGTCCAGCACCCTTCTTATGCCACGAGACTCGTGGGAATACCCCCCAAGATGGATTTATCTAACCCCTTGATAATCACACTTGAGCATGGCGGCGCGATTCAAGGCGGCGTGGCGCTCCCTGAAAGTATCGAACGCGAGAGTTGCAGAGTATTCGTCAGATATCCTCAGTTCAATGCTCCTCTCCGGTATGCCGACATCACGACTGACGGTTCATTCAGTTTCTCCCAGCTTCCATCTGGCGAAGCGTCCGTCCATCTCCAGATCAGAGTCAGCAGTTGGTATCCATGTACTCGTGGCCCGAGACAGATTGTCGATGTCAGAAACAATGAGACCAGCGTGATTCATTTTGATGTGCCTGAGGCGGACGCTGTGCTCGAGGGTAATCTCTTGTTCCATGATTGGGCCCAGATAGAATATGCTCGTACTACGCTAAGCGTCGTGTCGCCGTCCGGCGAGGAAGAAGTCTGTGCTGTAGCTGGAAACGATGGATTCTACCGTATGGAGGATATACCGGCAGGCGATGGAGTTCTGAGAATACTGTTGGTAAGAACAGGTACGGGAGAACACGTTGAAGCTTCCTTGCCCATTGAACTCAGCGCTGGCATGTTCCTGCATCAGGACATCGACGTGACGGATATGTTGCGATAAGGCCGCTGTTGATGCTGACCCGATTGTTTGAACGTGGCGGGGGCGGATTCTATCCCGTGCCCTCCTGAATTCAAGCCCGGCAGAGAATGGCGGCTCGCAATAAAACGGTCACTCGACCTTCACGACGGTGCCCTGTTCGATGGACTCGATTGCGGCGGCGAGCACCTTCTGCGCGGCTAAACCTTCGGCGCCCGCGCCTTCGATATCCTCCGGACGGTCGCCCGCTTGAACCTGCTCCACGAAGCGCCTGATCCGGTTCATAAAGGTGTCTTCGAAGCGCTTCTCAGGAATCCCCCCAAAGGCCGTATTCGTAATGACCGTCTTCTCGATGCTGCCCGCAGGATAAAAGGTGAGCTGCGAGAACATGTCCTCCAGAACGAACCGTCCGCCGGTGCCGGCCACTTCGCAACGCTCCATGGGGTGGCCTCGCTCGATGTCGTAGCTGCCCGTGAGCCCTCCCACCGCGCCATTCACGAATTTCATGTTGAAGTGCGCGGTGGTCCAGATGGTGCGGCCGGGAGCTTTTGCGGCGAAACACTGCACGGCCTCGATGTCGCCGCAGAAGTGACGCATGACGTCAACCGTGTGAGGGTGCAAAGCCTTCAGCTGAAACCATGGCGAACTCTCCGCCGGATTCTTGATCCACATGGCCATGTTCACGAAGAGCAGGTGACCCACCTTGCCGCTATCGACCCATTCTTTGGCGATCCGGGTCAGCATGGTGAAGCGATGGTTCAGGTTGATGCCGTAACATAAATTCTTCCTGCGCGCCAAGGCGACCATCTCCTCCGCCTGAGCGATCTCGTTCGAGATCGGCTTCTCGCCGAGCACGTGGCATCCCGCCTCGAGAGCCTGCATGGTAGGCTCATAATGGTCGCTGCCGTATTCGTACCCCCCAGTGGTTATGGCACAGACATCGGGCTTAACCTTCCCGAGCATTTCTTCCGCATCGTAATACGCCGGTGCGCCCGTCCGCGCCGAGGCGGAATCCGCCCGTTCGGCAATTCGGTCGCATACGCCCACTACTTCGCACCCGGCAATGGCGCGATAGCAGTCCGCGTGGCGGTTTCCAATAGGACCCATTCCGATGATGGCGACGCGCAACACTGAAAACCCCCTTCTCGACAGGCCGTAACGGAGGCACGAACTACGGCACATCTCCCCGTTCAGGAC
>DAOLNV010000045.1 GCA_035416745.1 Candidatus Hydrogenedentota bacterium
GAACAGGAGACGGGCATTCCCGCGGACCATGTCCTGATAGCCGCGACGCACAGCCATTCCACCCCGACCGCGACAGGGATCTTCCAGAGCGAGCCCAACACCGATTACTTGCCGTTTCTCGAGCGGCGGATCGCCGACGGCGTACGGCGCGCGGTCAACAACCTCGAACCCGCCCGCATCGCGTGGGGCAGCGGCGAGCTTCCCGGCGAGGTATTCAACCGGCGGTGGTATCTCAAGCCCGAGAGCATGCCCGAGAACCCATTCGGGCGCCGCGACGACGCGGTCAAGATGAACCCCGCGCGCGCCAGCGAAGACCTCATCCGCCCTGCAGGTCCCACGGATCCCGAGATTTCGTTCATCGCGGTTGAATCGAAAGACGGCCGTCCGATTGCCCTGCTTGCCAACTATTCGCTTCACTACGTGGGCGGTGTTGGCGGCGAGCAGGTCTCGGCCGACTATCATGGCGTTTTCGCGGACCGTATTCAGGAACTGCTTGGGGCTGACCGGCTCACTCCTCCCTTCGTGGGTATCATGTCCAACGGCACCAGCGGGGACGTCAACAACATCAACTTTCGCGAGGCCGGGCAGAGCAGGCAGCCCGGCGAGCAGATGACGCACGTGGCGCATGCGGCCGCGGACGTCGTGCACGCAGCCTACAGCAGCCTTGAGTGGCGCGACTGGGCCGCCCTCGGCGCGGCTGTAAAAGAACTGGAACTCGGCGTCCGCCTGCCCAGCGAAGAAGACGTGGCGCGTGCGAAAGAGATTGTGGCTGCCGCCGAGGGTCCCGAGATGAAATCGCTCGCGGAGATCTATGCACGGGAAACCGTGTTGCTGAGCGAGTATCCCGAGAAGGTCTCGCTGCTTGTTCAGGCGCTGCGGGTCGGCGAGCTGAGCATTGCGGCCATCCCCTGTGAAGCTTTTGCTGAGATCGGGCTCGAGATCAAGGCCGAGAGCCCCTTCGCCGACGCGTTTACCATCGAGCTGGCAAACGGCTACAACGGGTACCTTCCCACGCCCGAACAGCATAAGCTGGGCGGTTACGAGACCTGGCGCGCCCGTTCGAGTTATCTCGAACCGGCCGCTTCCGTGACTATCACCGCCGCCCTGCGGGAGTTGTTTGAGAACCTCCTCCCGCAACAGAGCGAATAGCGTTTCCGCCGCAGGGGGGAACGGGACCGGCGTGACGCTCAGACACCGATGTCAAGCGGGTCCCGGACTTCCTTCTGCCAGGCATGAAGCGTCTCGGTCATAGCACGGACCCTGTCCGTGTGTTCGGATTTGCCAAAGAGGTTTTTCGTTTCACCGGGGTCGCTGGAGAGGTCGTAGAGCTGATGATGCTCGCGGGTGTGGAGGGTGAGTTTCCAGCGATCAGACGTGACGACCGTGCGGAACGCGTTGCCTTTGGGGGCGTCCGCCGCGCGAGCCGCGCCGCCGGGATTGACCCTCGACGAAACGACGCCTTCGCCCGGGTGCCACTCGACGAACACGGGTCCGGGGCTGCGCTGGTCGCGGATGCAGGGCACGAGGCTTTTGCCGGGCAAGGATTCGCCGGCTTTCGAACCCATGAGGTCGAGAAGAGTGGGCACGAGGTCGATGTGGCTCACCGGCTCCTCAATTGTCCGCCCTGGAACGCCAGGAATGCGCATGAGCCACGGCACCCGCTCGGACTCCTCGTAGCTGACGGTCTTGGCGAGCAGGCGGTGGGAGCCCATCATGTCGCCGTGGTCGCTCGTGTAGACGATGACGGTGTTGTCCATTAACCCCAAGTCTTCGAGGGTTTGCAGAATCCCGCCGACGGCCTTGTCGACCTCGTAAACCAGCCCCCAGTAATTGGCGATGAGGCGGCGCCAATCGGCCTCGGTCTTGAGAGGCATATCGTTCCAGCCGTTTGCGAGGTAATAGTCGCGAAGCGTGCGATATTGCGCGGACTCATTTTCTTCGAGAGGGTCATCGAAATTCGCGGGCACATAGACCTCGTCGAGCGAGTGCTCATCGTTGAACGGTCCCGTAAACGGCATGTGGGGTTCGAGGAAGTTGACGTAGAGCATGAACGGCTGGTCTCGATGGCGCCGCAGGAACTCGCATGCCTCGAGTTCGAGGAATCGCGGTTTGGAGTGCTCGTACGGCAGGCCGGCCGCGAATCCCCGGCTGAAATCGCCGCGGGCGCCGGAAGGCTCGTGCCCGAGCCCGCGCAGGAAATGCCAATAATCGCTCTTTTTCGCCGAATCCCTCTCTTCGCGGTAATAGCGCCAATAGCCGTCTTCGATGCTGCGCCATTCCTGAAAGCCGTGCTGGGCGAACACCTCATCGCCGAGGTGCCATTTTCCGAAATAGCCCGTGGCGTAAGCCGGGTCCGCCAAGAGTTCGGGAAACGCAGGCACGTCCTGCGGCAGGGCGATATTGTTCTCCGTGCAGCCGTTCATGTGGGGCCACAGTCCCGTCATCACGGTCGAGCGCGAGGGGGTACAAACCGGTTGGCTGACATAGGCGTTCCGGAAGACCACGCAATCTGGCGCCAGACGGTTGAGCGTTGGAGTGTGAATGACGCGGTTGCCGTACGCGGCCATGGTGTCCGGGCGCTGTTCGTCCGTCCAGAGAAAGAGGAGGTTTGGTTTGCGTGCGGGAGCGGTTTGCGTGCGAGCCCTTCTGCTGAGCGCCATTGCTGCCGCAGCGGCAACATGGCGCCCAAGAAACATGCGCCGGGACGGTTGCTGGTCTGATGCGTGCGTCATCATTCTGCTCCCTGCGGATTCGGTGTTGCTGTCCACTACCGGGGGCGCACCCCGGCCGTCCTCCAGTTTCGCGACATACGGAGGCGAAGTCAATAGGCAAGAGAATCGCCGCTGCAAAACCCTGGGACGCGTTACTTCGGGGGCGGTGGCTGCAGGGAACGGCTCACGGCTCAGATACCCGTGCGGCTTCCCAAAACCGCGGGCCTTTCTCCCGTGGTGCGGAACATTCCCGCGGCTGTCCAGGATATAATCATCCTCCGCGGGAGAAAGGGCGCGCCCGACCGGTAAGGGGGCGGCGCCGACTTCTCGCGAAGGAGACGTTGTGGAAGCACTGAGGCGGTTTCGCCGGATGGCGGTGGGAGTAGGACTCCCGTTGACAGGAGTCGCGGCCGCCGGCGGGTATTTCGTGTCTCCCGCGCTGGGCAAAGGCTTGTTAGGCGGGGGCATTGTGGGGCTCCTGGCTTTCTGGATTCTGGCCCGGCAGACCGAGAAACTCGCAATGCTGCCGCATGAGAAGAGGCGTGCTGCCACGTATGCGTGGACGGCCCTGCGCCTGCTCTGCTACGGGGTTGTCCTGGCATGGGCATCCCGCCTGGACCCGCATCCCCTGCAGGGATTGCTGGGTGCGACGGCAGGCCTGTTCATCATACAAGGGGTGCTCCTTTTCCTGGGCTTGACGGGGCTCGGCCTGAAGGCAGGAAACGATCCGAGAAGATAGCACCGCTGCGCGGTTGACAAACCTCGTCGCAGCGGGCACGCGCTCAGGACATTTCGCGGGGGGAGACGCCTCGCAATTCGCCGCGGGCCGCTTACGGTTGCCCTTCGCGCGGTCCGTTCAGATTTGCCCTGCTCCTTGCGGAGATGACATCCGGGCGTGGAGAGCATATGATGCCTCGTAGCGCAACCGGCGGGATGTGCGCCACGGTGGCCGCGCTCGAGGAGAGATATGGCGAAGATCAGCATCATGACCATGGCTTTCGGGGAGGAATTGGCGTCCGGGAAACTGGACGACGTGGCCATGCTGGCCGGGTTGCAGGAGATCGGTTTCGACGGAGTGGAACTCACGTCGCCGCGGCTGATGGAAGGGCCCGAGATCCAGCATACGTATCGGAGCAACCTCGCCGAATCGTCTCTCGAAGTGACGTGCCTGGATGTCATGTGCACTTTTGTCAGCGCGAACCCTGCAACACGCGACAAGGGCGTCGAGGCGCTCCTCAACGGCATCGAGCTTGCCCAGTCGATGGGCGCCCGGCTCGTTCTGGCGGCGGGCAGCACGCTCGGGGACGGCATCGTCCCCGAGGATGGCCGGAAAATGGTCGCTGAGGCGTTGTTGGCATGCATGGCCGACGCCCGGGATGCCGGGATCACCCTCGCGATCGAGAATTTCGGCGTTGCGCCAACGTTGCAGTGCGCTTCCGGCCATTGCCTCGAGATTCTCGATGCTGTGCCGGGTCTGGCCTTCGTGTTCGACACGGGCAACTTCTATTTCTGCGGCGAGGACCCCCTCGATGCCTTCGAGAAACTGGCGGACCGCACGGTCTACGTGCATATCAAGGATTGGACCCGTAGCACGCGGCCGGTATTGGCCGATGTGGCGGGCTGCCATGTGGGCGAGGGCATCATCCCTAATGAAGCGATCATCGCGAAATTCCTCGAGAGCTCCAGCGTGGACACGTTCTCGCTGGAACTTACGGTTGCTAGAGCCCGCATGGCCGCGGCCGAACGCGGTTTTGCAGTGATACGAAACTGGACCAACGGGTAATCGTGCGTTTGGGCGCGGTGTGGAGGCACAAGGCGAATATGACACGAGGGACGAGTTTGGCAACGGCAGCACTTACGTTTCTGGCATCATGCCTGGGAGGATACGCCGCGATGGGGGAGGAACAGCACGAAGCCGATGTCATCGTTTACGGCGGCACTTCGGGAGGCGTTGCGGCCGCCGTGCAGGCCGTGCGCATGGGGAAGACGGCCATCATCGCGGGTCCCGACATACATCTCGGCGGCTTGTCGTCGAGCGGTCTGGGCTGGGCGGATACCGGACGCAAGGAAGTCATCGGCGGCATCGCGCTTGAGTTCTATGAGCGCGTGGCGGCTCACTACCGCGACGACAGCGCATGGAAGTACCAGACCCACGAGCAATACACCGCGTTGCGGCGCGGCGCGCATCAACCCGGCGAAAAGGCCATGTGGGTGTTCGAGCCTCACGTGGCGGAACAGATCTACGAGGGCTTCGTGAAGGAATGCGGCATCCCCGTGTACCGCAATGAGTGGCTGGACCGCGGCGGTGGCGTCACGAAGGAAGGCGGGCGCATTTCGGCCATCCGCATGCTGAGCGGCAGGATTTTTCGCGGGAAAATGTTCATTGACGCGACCTACGAGGGCGATCTCATGGCAGTGGCGGGCGTGACCTATACCGTCGGCCGCGAAGCCAACAGCGTGTACGGCGAGACCCTGAACGGCGTTCAGACCCAGAACGCGACATACCACCAGTTCGAGAGCCCCGTGTCGCCGTATCTCGTGCCGGGCGAGCCGTCGAGCGGTCTTGTGCCGCGGGTACACGACGGGGGCCCCGGCGAAGAAGGCTCGGGCGACCGCCGCGTACAGGCCTATTGTTTCCGCATGTGCCTGACCAAGGTTCCCGAGAACCGCGCCGCCTTTTCCAAACCTGAGGGATACGACGCGATGCAGTACGAGCTGTTAGCGCGCAACCTCGCCACGGGATGGGACAAGGTGTTCCGTAAGTTCGACCCCATCCCGAACGCCAAGACCGATACCAATAACCACGGCGGATTTTCGACCGACAACATCGGCATGAACTACGAGTACCCCGAGGCCAGCTACGAACGGCGCGCTGAGATCGTGCGCGAACACGAGATGTACCAGAAAGGCCTGATGTGGTTCTTGTCCAACGATCCGCGCGTGCCGCCGGCGATACAGAACGAGATGAAACAATATGGGCTGGCGAAGGATGAGTTTCTCGATAACGGCTACTGGCCTCACCAGATCTACGTGCGCGAAGCCCGGCGGATGGTGAGCGATTTCGTGATGACGGAACTGCATCTCCGGCGCACCCAGCCGACGCCGATGCCCATCGGCATGGGTTCGTACAACATGGATTCGCACCACGTACAGCGCTACGTGGTGAAGGTCGCGAACGGGCAAGACTATGTGCTCAACGAGGGCGACGTCCAGATTGGTCCCGGCGGACCATACCCGATTTCGTACGGGGCCATCGTGCCTAAGCAGGCCGAATGCACCAACCTGCTTGTGCCGGTATGCGTTTCGTCGTCGCACATCGCCTACGGCTCGATCCGCATGGAGCCCGTGTTCATGATCCTCGGGCAGAGCGCCGCCACCGCCGCCGTCCAGGCCATTGACGGCGGCTGCGGCGTCCAGGCAATCGATTACGGCAGACTTCGCGCACGGCTGCTCCAAGACGGCCAGGTGCTCGAATTGGGAGAGTAGGGGAACGCCCGGGCCAGACCCGGCTCGCGCCCTCGCGTCAGCCGCGCCGGGTCAGTCCCTCAGCTCGGGTTTGGGGCCGCGCTGCATGAGGGCGGCGATGGACTGGCTCGGGTCGGCGCCTTCGAAGAGCACCCGGTAGACCTGCTCCGTGATAGGCATTTCGACGTTGAATCTGCGGGCCAGCGCGACAGCTGATTTGGTTGTGCGGACGCCCTCGGCGATCATGTGCGAGGTTTTCTCGAAATCGTCTGGGGCCTCTCCTCTGGCAATGCGCTCGCCAAGGCCGCGGTTGCGCGAGTGGCGACTCGTGCAGGTCACGATGAGATCGCCCATGCCGCTGAGTCCCGCAAATGTCAGAGGTTCGGCGCCCATGGCGACGCCCAGCCGCGTGATCTCGGCGAGTCCGCGGGTGAGCAGGGCAGCTTTCGCGTTATCACCCAGCTGAAACCCGTCGCACACGCCGGCGGCAAGTGCGATTACGTTCTTCAGCGCCCCCCCAAGTTGGACTCCGATGATGTCGGAGCTTGTGTACACGCGAAACACATCCGACATGAATGCCTGCTGAACTTTCTTGCACACGCCGGCGTCATCGCCCGCGACGACGAGCGACGCCGGCAGGTCCTGGGCGACTTCCTCGGCGTGGCTCGGCCCCGAGAGTGTGACCACGGGGGACGGTCCGCTCACGTCGCGGATCACCTCGTCCATACGAAGCAACGTATCATTCTCGATACCTTTGGCGACGTTGATGCGGATGGCATTGGAGGAAAACGGGTGCGCTTTGACTACCGCCCGCATGGCGTGAGACGGCACGGCAAGGACCACGGCTTCGGCAGTGGGGTCGGTTTCGCGGGAGACGTCTATCTGGCCGGGAAGCGTGACGCCGGGGAGATAGTGGGGACTGCGCCGCTCGTCGCGGAGCATGTCGGGTCCGTCTTCTTCGCGCGCCCAGAGGCGCACGCGGTGGCCGTTGATCGCGAGGAGGCGCGCCAGAGCGAGGCCCCAGCTTCCCGAGCCCAAGACTTGAAGATACATAGCGGTCAGTCTCCTGTTTGAACGGAGAGGCCCATCTTGTAGACCCGCAACATGCTGGGGGCCGGCCACGGTTCTTCGCGCGGCTGGTCGCGATTAGGCCCCAATGTCTCCCACCGCAGCACATACCAGTCCGTTTCATCGGATTGTTTGCAGGCATCGCCGCGCCACTGCACGCGCATTCCGGGGAAATCGCTTTCGGGTTGCCGATCTTTCTCAGGGCCGACAACGGACCTGGCGGGTCCACGGCGGGCTTTTCCTGCCGGCTTGAGGGTTGCTGGGTCCAGTTCCCAGGTCCCGCCGCTTTCGGGAGAGCTGAACGATTGGACCAGGCTGCCGTTCACCACGGACACGCCGCTGAGGCGCACGTCAAATTGAATGGCGCCGTTGCCGCTGAATTCCCACCGCTTTGTCCAGTCCGAAGCCTGGTATATCTTCCATGCGCCGTCTTCCAGGCGCGCATTGTAGATCTGTGTGTTTCCGGCTTCGTCGAATTTGTGGTAGCTGAGGATGACCCGGTTCTGCATGTCGAACCCGATTTGGGTGTTGCCGTTGATGATGCCGCCGCCCGGAGGAACGGGGTCGACGATTTCGCAGTTGTCGATGGTGATGGGCAGCGTCAATGGTTCGCCCCGGCTGGTCTCCCAGAACACGAGGTCTTTGCTGCGTGCGTACGAGAGATCGTGGTTCGTGGCGCAATCCGGCGTGTCGCGCCACACCCAGACCATGTGATACCACCCGTCCGGGCCGAGCTGGGGACCGATGGGGTACGCGTTCATCTCGCCTTTGCCATCGAGCAATGGGCCATCGGCCAGCCGCCGCCACGATTGCGTTTGGGGGTCGTAGACGTTGAAGAGGTTTATTCCGTTGCCACTTGACCCGTGCCGGTATTCGAAGATGAGCTCGCCCTTGGGGCCGGTCACGAATGCGGGATAGGTGCACTTGTCCTCGAACTCGCCGACAAGCGACGCGACACGCTCGAAGGTGCTGATGTTTCCTGGTTCGCGTGTTTTGAAATACACCAGCGGCGCGCAGTGCATGTTTCCGGAGAGATGGATGCAGCCTGCCGCGTCGAGCGCCATGGTGACCGAATTATGGCTGTCCCACTTCACTTGTTCGGGGAGGCGTACCATGGTCCACTCGGTGGTGTCCAGTGTTCGCTGGGCCACGGTCATCCGCCGGTCCGCGTCGTAGAAGGCCACATATTGCTGATCGCCATGAGTGAGCAGACAGAACCCTACGGGGTGGGCCGACCATACGGGGGCCACATCCACGACCTCCTTCACGCCGTACAATTCCGATGCGGCCTCCGGCGCCATCCCTGACAGGAGCACGGCAGCCGCCACGCATATCACACGGAATAGGACACTTGCTTCCGGCATAATCGCCCTCATTTTCGTATCTGTTGAAAGCGGCGATGGGGATAATGGAGTGTTTCAGAGGTAGGATTCAAGGCGGCTCTCGAAAAAGGCGCGGGTATGCTCGAGGCCGGTCATGATGTCCGTCTTTGGCCGCCAATCGAGATACTGTTTGATCTTGTCGTTCGAGATGGCGACGCTGCCTACATCGAGGCCGGCCCAGGATTCCGGCCACGGGACGTGTTCCAGCTTGGAGCCGCTAAAGGCGCCGCAGACCATCTCGGCAAGTTCGGCGATGGAATATTCGTTCTCTCCGGCGGCGAAGAGCACTTCGCCCAGGCAGCCATCGCTGCATACCGCCTCGAGAAGGGCGTCGACGCAATCGTCCACATACAGAACATTGCGCCTCTGCGCGCCTTCGCCATAGATCGTCAGCGGTTTCCCCTGAAGTCCGAGTCCGATAAAGAAATTGAGCACCCCGCCGTCGCTGCTCTTGATCTGCGCCCGCGGCCCAAAAATGTTCGCCAGCCGCACCACGACGGTGTAGAGCCCATGTATGTGGTGGTAGATGAGATGGTACTTCTCAGCCACACTCTTGTTCGCGGAGTAAATGTCGAGGGGGAACTCGGGGTGCAGTTCATCGATGGGGTTCAGAAGCATGGGTCCGCACTGGGTGCTCGTCCCCAGGTACACGATGCGCGCGCCAGGATTGTCCTGCCGCACGGATTCCAGCACGTTCATCGCGCCCTTGCAGTTGACGGCGATGTCCAGGAAGGGGTCGCGAATCGAATAGGCACGAGACGTGTGGCCCGCGCAGTTGAAGATAATGTCTTGTTCGGCGATTACCGGATTGAGGAGACTGTAATCGCGGATATCATTGATGATGACCCTGATCGATGCCCGGTAGCCGTTGAGGTTTGCGACGTTTCCCCCGCCATACGCCGTCAGCGAGTCGTAGACGGTTACCAAGGCGCCGAGTTCATGGCACCGAATAGCCAGGTTGCTTCCGATGAACCCCAGTCCGCCCAGCACCAGCACGCGTTTGTCCGCGAAGCGAGCATCGTTCCGGCCTGACACGGTGTTGCTCTCCTCCAGCGTTAGCCTGTAGAGAGCATACACAACCAGAGGCCGAATGCGCCACCATATCCTGGCGCCCGTCCTGATACCGGCGGACTCTTCACAGCTCGAGGGTCAAGGCCAGCGCCCGGCGCTTGCCGTGGAGCGCGCCGGGCGCGATAGGTGTCGTGAGGTCTTTACTGTAACACGGCGCCCGTGTTGGCGCTGGTGACCACGCGCTGGTAGCGCTTGAGCCAACCGGTCAACTTGCGGTCGGGGGGCGGTCCCAGGGTCTTGCGGCGCGTATCCAGTTCTTTCTGGCTCAGTTTGACGTTGAGGGTGCGTGCGGGGATGTCGATTTCGATGGTATCGCCGTTCTGAATCAAGGCGATGGGGCCGCCCGCGGCCGCTTCGGGGCTCACATGGCCGATGCAATTGCCGCGCGTGCCGCCCGAGAAACGGCCATCGGTAATGAGGCTGACTTTGCTGCCGAGGCCCATACCCATGATGGCCGAGGTGGGCGACAACATTTCTTTCATGCCTGGTCCGCCCTTGGGGCCCTCGTACCGGATGACCACGACATGCCCTTCTTTGACCTTCCCGCCGAGGATGCCGGCCATGGCTTCTTCCTCACTCTCGAAGCAGATGGCCGTGCCGGTATGCTGGAGGATGTCCGGGTCAACGCCGGCCGCTTTGATCACGGCGCCTTCCGGGGCGATGTTGCCGAACAGTATCGCCAGGCCGCCCGTCTGGGAGTAAGCGTTGTTCAGACTGCGGATGATCTCCGGATCTTTCGACACCGCGCCCGCGATGTTTTCGCCGAGAGTCTTCTGGGTGACGGTGGGGCAATCGAGATGCAGAATGCCGTCCTTCTTCGCCAATTCGGCGAGAATGGCCGAAACACCCCCGGCGCGGTCCACGTCATCCATGTGTACCGTGCTCGATGGCGAGACCTTGCAGATATTCGGCACGCGGGCCGAGACCTCGTTCAACCGTTGAAGGGGATACTCGATACCCCCCTCGCTCGCGATGGCAAGCGTGTGGAGCACGGTGTTGGTCGAGCCGCCCATGGCCATGTCCAGTGCGAAGGCGTTATCGATGGATTTCGGGGTGATGATATCGCGCGGCTTGAGGTCGGCCTTGACGAGCTGGACGATCTGGCGCCCGGCTGCCCGCACGAGTTCCCGGCGTTCGGGCGATATGGCCAGATAGGACCCGTTGCCGGGGAGGGCCATCCCGAGGGCTTCGCAGAGGCAGTTCATCGAGTTGGCGGTGAACATGCCCGAGCACGAGCCGCATCCGGGGCAGGCATTGCGTTCGAGGTCGAATAAGTCCTCGTCGTTCAACGTGCCCTGCTTATAGGCGCCAACGCCCTCGAACACGGTGATCAGGTCGATGGCCCGGCCGTCGCGTGCGCGCCCCGTAGCCATGGGGCCGCCCGAGACAAAGATCGTGGGAATATTACAGCGGATGCACGCCATCAGCATGCCGGGCACAATCTTGTCGCAGTTGGGAATGCAGAGCATCCCGTCGAACATATGCGCGCGCACCATGCTCTCGACGCAGTCCGCGATGAGTTCGCGCGACGGAAGGCTGTACTTCATGCCCGTGTGTCCCATGGCGATGCCGTCGTCGACGCCGATGGTGTTGAATTCGAAGGGGACGCCCCCGGCCTCGCGCACGGCTTCCTTGGCGAGCTTGCTGAGTTGATCCAGGTGGACATGTCCTGGAACGATCTCGGTGAAACTGTTACAAATGGCAATAAAGGGTTTGTCGAAATCCTCGCGGGATCTAATCTGGCCGGTCGCCCAGAGGAGCGAACGGTGGGGGGCGCGTTCAAAACCTTTCTTGACAACATCGCTTCTCATGACAAAACAGGTCCTCTTGGTTGAGTTTCGGTGATCTCCGATGGAAGTATAGTATACCCTTGTTCGACGGGACGTGCCAATTGCGGTCTCATGCTGTAAACGGCGGAACCGCAACGCGCGTTTCAGATATTGTAGGCGAGGGCATGGAAGGGCCGTCACGGTTTAACGCTGCCGCTTTGGCGGAAACAGCCGGAGGATGGGACCCGAACGGACATGATAAGGCAATGAGAGTATATGCGTCCGTGATGGGAGCGATTGTGTTGGGCACGTCGGCGCTGGCCCAGGCCGGCGGGCTCGAGAACGGCACGGTTTGCGACAAGCCGCCTGTTCTCACCGACCATTCCGCGAACATGGAGAACCGTGCATCCGAAGAGGCAGAACAGGCCAAATGGTTCTTTCTGATTGCAGGGGTAAACACGTATCCGCGCCTTGAGAGCGAGGAACTCATTGACAGGTTCTTTAACCCGGCGATGCGGTTCTTCGCGCCATCGTTTGAAGATGTTTATACCGTGGGCGATCTGCGTGATGACTACTTGATCTGGCCGCTGCATGTGGGTATAGGCCGCGTGGTGTCGCCCCGCTGGACGGTATTCTTTCAATGCGGGTATTCGTCGGGGAAGGTCCGGACCAAGGCTACCGATCCGAGCATTCTGTTGTTTCCGCTTCATACCGATTTCGAGATCAAGCGCGGGGCCGCGTATGCCGGTCTTGGCCTCGATTACCTGCCCCTGGGACAGGTCGAACAGAAAAAATACGAGACGTGGACGGACCGTTTCCGGGGGGTCAAACCCGTCGTCGGCCTCCGCTATACCTGTACCTATGCCACCTATGAAGTCAAGGCGAAGGTGGGCTTCAAACCCTTTGACAATATCGTGAGCCTGAAATTGGACGATGGCTGGCTGGTGTCGAGCGTTGGCGCGAACGTAGGTCTGGATGCGCCCATCACCGGCCGCACCCACGTGACCTTCAACGCCGGATACAACTTCTTTCTGGACCGGGCTTGGGATTTCGAGGGTCCGGCATATACCCTGGGTGTGAAACGTTATTTCTGATCGCTGGCCGTCCTGATGCGGCAAGGCATTCTTTTCCGCGAAGCCCCGAAGGTTCGGCAACAGGAGAGGATCTCATGAGCAAGACCATTGCCATTGTTGGCGCGTCACGCGACCGGAAAAAGTACGGCAACAAAGCGGTCCGGGCGTTTAGAGACGGCGGCTGGACCGTTTATCCCGTCAACCCGAAACTGGACGAGGTCGAGGGGCTGAAGTGCTATGCGTCAATCGGTGATGTGCCCGGTCCGGTCGACCGCGTTTCGATGTACGTGCCCGCCAGGGTCGGGACGCCGATGCTCGAGGCCATCGCGGCGAAACAGCCCGGCGAGTTCTTTCTGAATCCGGGTTCCGAAGACGAGGCGTTGGAGCAGCGTGCCCGCGAACTGGGGCTCAGCCCGATCCGTGCCTGCAGCATCGTCAATATCGGTCTCCGGCCGGACATGTATCCCGACGAATAGGCCTCCGCCCTGGATTGTAGTCAGAGGAAAGGGAGGCGCATCCATGCAACAGCGCTTTGAATACAGATTTGTGCGGATCAAAGTAGGCATTTTCCGCAATCATGCCGAACAAGAGTACCGGGAGACGGTGCATCGCCATGCCCGCGAAGGCTGGCGGCTCGTGACCGTCTTCGCGCCGAGTCTTGGTGTCTATGGGGTATCCACGTATTACGAACTCATCTTTGAGCGCCCGGTGGAAACCGCCTTCAGCCGCTGACCGGCTTTCTGAATGGCTCTCAAACCCTGACGGGCCGGGGCGGGCGCGCGCCAGCGGCACGAAACACGCCAGCCCGCTCCGAAGGCGTGAAACAGGCCGGAGCCGGCCAGTCACTGGGTTGCTACCAGTTCGATCTCGAAAACCTTGGGCCACAGCTTGCCCGTGACAAATAGATGCTCGGTCGCGGGGTCGTAGGCGATACCGTTGAGGACATCTTCGTCGCCGGTCCGGTCTTCGGGGGCGAGGATGCCCTCGAGCTCGAGCCAGGCGAGCAACTTGCCCGTGGCGGGCTCGATTCGCGCGATGCGGTCCGTCCGCCAGATGTTCGCGTAGAGGTCGCCGTTGATGTACTCGAGTTCATTAAGCCGGGCGATAGGCCCATCGGGCCCGGTCACCTGCACCTGGCCCGTCCGTTCGAAGGTAGCAGGGTCCAGGAAATACAGATAGGAGCTTCCGTCGCTCATGATGAGCCGGTCTCCGTCGTATGCCAGCCCCCAGCCTTCGGTAGGATAGGTAAACTGTCCGGTGCGTTTGAAGGTGCTCTTTTCGTAGACGAAGCCGAGATGGCTGCGCCACGTCAGTTGGATAATGCGGTCGCCAACAATGGCGACCCCCTCGCCGAAATACGTGCTCTCGAGCGGGACCATCCGCGCTACGGCGCCGGTCTCGGCGACAACCTCGCGCAGCGAGGATTCTCCCCGGAGTCCGGTTCCTTCGTAGAAGAACCCGTTTTCAAAGGCGAGCCCCTGGGTGAATGCCTTGGGATCGTGCGGAAATGCGTTGACTACGCGATAGGTGTAGGTAAGAATGCCCTGGTCCGCGTCGTCGCTGGGGTCGCCGGGCATTTTCACACAGGATAGGGGGATGCAGCAGAGGACGGCGAACGCCAGGATATATGGGCGTGGATTATGGGCGTGTCGGCTCATCGTGGAACCCCATTGTCGTTGTCAGGGCATTGTTCGGTTCTTCGATTCTACCATGCTCGGCGGCGCCTGTTTCATTTCATCCGAAGCGGCGCCGAGCGTGCTCAGAGCGAACAGCACCAGCGCCGCGTAATAGAGGGGCAGGCCTAGTACCGCGTTGATGAGACCGCCCCGGACGAACGTGCTCCGCGCCACAAACAGGTCGGATACGTAGAACGTGCATGCGGCAAGGACGAGCACGGGGGCCTTGTGACGCCAGGATGCGCCCACAGCGAACGCCACCATGGCCGAGATGACGGCGAGATAGGCCAGGACGGGGACGATATGCTGAGAGGGTATCCGGCCATGCAGCCATGCCAGCACGGCGCATGCCGGCAACATCAGCGCCGCGCAGGACATTGCGAGCGGCTTCGTGTCGATGCCGCGGGCAAGAGAGGCGGCCATGAACGCGACATGTCCCATCAGAAACGCGAACAGGCCGGGCACGAAACCGTGGGATGCCAGCAACCAGTCACCGAACCCGCAATACGCCAGGGCCAGGAGAGTCCACCGTCCGTACCAGGTGGCCAACGCGCCACATGCGGCGGCCAGCGAAAGGGGGGAGATGGATGCGACAAACCGCAACACTCGGGCCAGTTCGCCGTTTCCCGCCGACCACGCCAGCAGCATCCCCGCGCATCCCGCGGCCGTTCCGCAGACACACAACACGCGCAATCCAATCAGCATATAATGCACGAGTGGCTTATTCGACACGGTACATAACCAGGGGACGCTCGTCAGGGCGCATACACACGGTCCACGCGAAAAGGACGCATGCCGCGTAGTAGATGGGATAGCAGAAATAGCCGTTGATTGAGCCCGTATCCGTGAACCGCCACCGGGCGACGAAGATGTCGGAGAAGTAGAAGAGGGTTGCGGCCGCCAGAATAAGCGTTCGCCGCTGTGGCGCGGACACGCCGAACGCAAACACCACCATCGCGGAGATGAACACGATGTAGGCAAAGGCCACCGGGCGATCGGTGCCGTAAATGCCCGGATAAAGCGATGCCAGAATGCCGGCGTCGACCAACAACAGGAACGGCAGAAAACGCAACGCCCGTTTCCAATCCACACCCAAGGTCCAGAAGGCCGCCACGAAGAAGACGTGCGCCACCAGGAACGCTATCGCGCCCCAAACAAAGTTGCGAAATCCAACGTAGTCCCCGAGAGCGCAACAGAGCAGCCCGGTGAAAATGAACCGGCCGTAGACGGAACGCAGCGCCCCGCCCAGGACGGCCACAAGCAAGAAGCACGCCGAAGCAATCATCAGGAAGCCGAAGCGATAGGGGTGAACAGGCTCCATGCGGAAACTCAGCAAGACGGCGAGCACGCTCAAGGAAGTGAGAGCCGTGAACAGGCTACAATAGAGACGGCTGCGCGGCCATCCTGCCGCCAGGGGCATTGCCGGCGGGCAGGAGTAACGCGGTGCGTTTTGAAATTCCATGATTTCCTGTTTTGTATATGTTGAGGTGAATTCCGCGACGGCGGCAGACACAGGATACGTAGTCCATCTTCTGCACGAGAGTTAGAGGCCGTACACGCTTGGCCCCGCAGGGCGGACTCCTATGATAGGCGCTACCCTAGCGGAAATCTGACGGAATGTCAAGAAACGGCCTCTCGGCGGGATGGGCAGGGCTTGGGTTTCCGAACCGGTGCGAACCCGGCGCCGCCGTGAGGGTAGATGGAAAAGGGTTGCCCGAGGGTGCTGGTTTGGGTGCCAGTGTTCGGCTTGGCGTATTCGCCGGCGTGGGGAGTTATCTGTTCCGTCTGCGTACGGTTCCGTGGCGCTGGATGAACCGGGTTGTGCGGGGGAAGTGGCGTGCGAGCCATGTGATGGCCTTGCCGTGTCCGGTAATGACGGCTTCGGGCTTTCGTTTGTAGATGGCGTTGACGATGGCGCGGGCGGCACGAGACCGGGGCACGACCAGCCATTGCGGCACGGGGTCTTTCCAGTCGTCGTGAAATCGCCCCTTGTTGTCTGTCATGCGGATGTCGCTCTCGACAAACCCGGGTTCTATGCATGTCACGGAAACGCCGTCGCGCAAGAGGTCGTAGTAGATGGCTTCTGCCAGCCCCGTCACGGCGAATTTGCTTGCCGAATAGGGGGATGTATCCGGTGATGCCACACGGCCCGCCACGCTGGAAAGGAGCGCCAGGCGTCCCTTGGACGCCTGAAGATGAGGCAGGACGGCGTAGACGGTGTCGAGCAATCCGAACACATTGGTCTCAAATTGCCGCCGGAAATCCTCGGTACTCAGCTTCTGGAAGGGCCCGGCGACGCCGAACCCCGCGTTGGCGACGGCGACGTCGATGGCGCCGAACGTCTCGACCGTTTGCGCCACGGCTGCGTCCAGAGCCGCGCGTTCGGTCACATCGCATTGGAGCGCGAGCGCTTGGGCGCCTTCTTGCGCGAGCGCTTCCTGAACTTTGAGGAGGCGATCAAGGCGCCGCGCGGTAAGGGCCAGGCGCGCGCCTTCGGCCGCGAACGCGTGGGCAAGGGCTTCGCCAATGCCCGAGGATGCGCCTGTTATGAACACGGACTTGCCTTGAAAGCGCTGCGCCATGGTTTTCCTCTTTCGGATGCGCCGCGTGCGCGCGCTATTCGTTCCGTCCTCTGCGGAACACGAGCCTGTCAACCGAAATGGGATTGTCCCGCCAGGCGAACCACAATGCCACGGCGGCCATAAACACGTAATTGAGGTTGTCGGCGACGGTCGCTTGGTCCTGCTGGACCATTTTCCCGAACGCCAGGCTGATGAGCAGCATTCCCGCCAGGAATAGCGATGCCCTGGTGAAGAGCCCGAGAATCAACACCAATCCGAGGAGGAACTCGATGTACGGGAGGGTAAATGCGTAGGGAAGCACGAGAGCCCTGGGAAGGTAGGTGCCGTCGAACTCCTGGAGAATCCATTTTGCGAATCCGATGGGACCCGGGCCCAGAAATTTGCCTACGGCAGCAAAAAGAAACAGCACCCCCAGAGCCAGCCTCAACAGAAATCCCGCAACGCTCTCTGGGGACAGACCTTGTGCTACATGTTCTGTGTCCCGCATTGTTGAACCTCCTCCTGCTTCTGCGCCCTTTTGCACAAGCCTAACACGCGGAACGGAGGAATTCACTCCCCTGATTGATGCCCGTTGCACTCCATGCGGCTGATAACGGCCTTGGCGAACGATTCGGTTGTGCCTTGTCCTCCGATATCCGGGGTGATTTCACCGGGGTTTGCGTCGCGCAGCACTTGATCGTAGGCGGTCTTGATACGTTTGGCGGCGGCGGTTTCGCCCAGGTGGTTCAGCATCATCACGCCGCTCATGATCAGGGCCAGCGGGTTTGCGACGCCCTTGCCAGCGATGTCGGGGGCGCTTCCGTGTACGGCTTCGAACACGGCGCACCCGTCACCGATATTCGCGCCTGGCACGACACCGAGACCGCCCACGAGACCGGCGCACAGATCGCTGACGACGTCGCCGTAGAGGTTCTCGAGCAACAGGATGTCGAACTTGCCCGGGTCGCGCACGAGATGCATGCAGCCGTTGTCGATGATCAATTCGTCGTACGCGATATCCGGCGCCTCCTTCTCGTGAATCTCGCGCGCGCAATCGAGGAACAGCCCGTCGGACAACTTCATGATGTTGGCCTTGTGGAAGACGGTGACGCGGTGACGGCGGCGTTCGCGCGCGTAGTTGAATGCGAAACGCGCGATGCGTTCACACGCTGTTCGGGTCGCAATCTTGAGGCTTTGAACGACGCCCGTGGTGACCTCGTTTTCGAGTCCCGAGTACAGGCCCTCGGTATTTTCGCGTATCACGACCAGTTCGACGTTTTCATAGCGGGTTTTGACTCCTGGCAGACTGCGCACGGGGCGCACGGCGGCGTATAGATTGAGCCGTTTGCGCAACTGCACATTGACGCTCCGAAACCCCTTGCCGATTGGCGTGGTGATGGGCCCTTTCAACGCGACGCGGTGCACTTCGATTGCCTCGACGGTCTTGTCGGGGAGTACTTCGCCGCAGGTCTCGAGCGCTCCAGCCCCGGCGGGCAATTCGAGCCAGTTGACGGGGGCGCCCGACGCATCGATAACCCGGCGCGCCGCTTGGGCAACCTCGGGGCCGATGCCATCGCCCGGAATCAGACAAACGGTGTGCGACATATGGTTTCCTTCCTTCGCGAGAGCAGGCCGCGGTCAATTCAGGAGACATTTCGCGGCTGTCCTGTATTCCACAGTCGGCGCCTACCCCTCCTGCAGCTTCTTCTGGTGGATGTGGGCATTGGTGGCTTTCAGCGCCGGTTCGCGGTCGAGTAATTGTATGACATCCAGTATCGAAAAATCGTTTCCGCCTGTATCGAGGCGCTCGTATATGGCCCGCACCAGGTCGAGGTCCTCCTGGGTATCGACGCACACGCGCAGGTCCGGCTGGCGGTAAGGCCCTTGCGCTTCCAGAAAAGCGATCTTGAACGTCTCGGGGCACCGGTAGAAATAGGGGGTGACATGCGCGCGCTCATAGGGTTCCCGGGCGAGAGGCTCGATTCTCCGGAGGGCCGCGGCGCTGAATACCTCGGCCTCCGAGCCGCGCGGGAACAGGTAGTCCACACAGCAATTGGCGGCATAATCGGCATGTTCGTTGAAGTAGAGTGAAACCGTCTCATCGACCAGGGCGGGGTCAATCAAGGGGCAGTCTGAAGTGACCCGGACGATGATCCCGGCGTTCGTCTCGCGGGCGGCAGTCAGATAACGCGCCAGCACGTCCTCTTCGTCGCCCATGCAGCACCGGAATCCCATCCGGGCCGCCAGCTCGGTAATAGGCCGGTCCTTGTCGTTGGTGGTAGTCGCGACGACCACCTCGTCGACGGCGGCAGCCCGGGCCAGGCGCTGCATAACCAGCGCCAGCATGGGTCTGCCCGCTATGTCCGCCAGGATTTTCCCCGGCAAGCGGGTGGAGCCCATGCGCGCCTGCACGACCCCAACCACACGCTTCATCGGCCGCCGTGGTCCTCTCGATTTGCGGAAAGCGACACCGCATCACCGGGCGCACAGAACTTGTCATGCATATTCAAGACCCCCAAAGCAATTCTCTCCTCCTCACCCGGAAACAGGATCGCACATGGTAGAATAGCGGAATCAAGCCCTTGGCGTCATTGCTGGGTTTGAAGTCTATTGAGGGCCCTCTTCTCAGGTTCGGGGCGCGCGCCGAAAGCTTCCGCGGCGCGTTCGAATGTGGGTAATCCAACTGCACTGATGGGAGACGGACATGGCGCGTATTCTGGCCTTGACCGCGCTGGTGGGGACCGCCTGCCTGGCAGCTGCGGGACAAGACGGCGAGGCGCCGCCGCGAACAAGCGTGCGGCTGGGTCTGCTGCGCGCCGTGCCGGAAAAGTGGAATCTGGATAAAAACTTCGGCGCCTTCCTCGAACTTCTGGACGCCACAAGGGGTGAGAACGTCGATATCTTCATCACGCCCGAATGCTGGCTTGACGGATACGCCGCGCCGGCCAAAGACTCGACCCGCGAGCGTATTGTCGCAGTGGCTCAGGATCTGAACAGCAGCCGCTATCTTCAGAGGGTGTCGGAGGAGGCGCGCTCGCGCTCGATGTGGATCTGTTTCGGGTTTACGTCGCTCGAGAACGGCAAAGCATACAACGCGGCGGGTTTGTGGAATGCCGAGGGCGAACGGGTGGGGGTGTATCACAAGACCCACATCCAGACCCACGACGTGCAGTTCGATGCGGGGGAGTCGTTGCCCGTGTGGCCATCGGCATGGGGACCGTTGGGCATCATGATCTGCGCGGATCGACGCTGGCCCGAGACGGCCCGCGTGCTCCGGCTGCAGGGCGCCAAGCTCATTTTGAACCCCACGTACGGCTTCCATAACGAGTTGAACGAGGCCATGATGCGCACGCGCGCGTTCGAGAACCAGTGTTTCATAGCATTCGCGCATCCCGAAGAGAGCCTGGTCACCGGACCCAAGGGTGAAATCGTAGCGCAGAAAAAGGGTTCGCGGGGCGTCCTGATCTGCGACATCGATTTGAGCCGGGCCACTGACGACAATCATCTGAAAGACCGCCGCCCCGAACTGTATGGGGTAATTGTCGGCGGTGAATAAGCCGGGCTCGGGAAACGTCTCGCGCCCGATGCCGCCCGCCTGCGCCGGGCGAGGGGGGCTTTGCCCGAGGCGCAGCTCTATAGAAGGGCCTTACGCGGAGGTTTCCGGGTAGATGACGCCGCGGATGGCATGGCCGATGGCGACAAGGACCAGAAACGCGCCGATCACCAGGGCCGAGTACATCCCGCCAAGCTTGGAGTAGATGCTCCAGAACGCGCCGATGCACGCCAATATGCACGAGGGGACCATAAGCACGTTCCACAGGATACGCTTTGCGCCGCTCGGGGCGTCCGTGCCCAGATATTTCTTGTGGTTTATGAGCAGGTAGAATGACAGGTAGGCAAACGGCAAGAGAGTCATGCAGAAAACCGAGGTGACAATGGCTAACCACATTTGTGCGCCTTTCCAGAAGAGCGGCACAACGATCGCGATACCCGGCATGAGCATGCCGGCGCGTTGTCGCCAGCCCTTCGCAGGGACGTCGAGCAGGGCGCAGAAACACAGGCCGTTAATGAGCATCTGCATCGTGGAAGCGCCCATGGCCATACCCATGACGCCCAGACCGAAAACATATCTCGCGAAGCGGTCGCCCGTGATCGGGGCCAATGCCGCCGCCAGATTGAATGCGTCGCGCTTCACGAACATAGCCGCGACCTTGCGGTCCGCTTCCGGCAAGGCGTCCTTGCGCGCCTGCTGTTCATCCGGGCTGAGGGCGTTATAGGCTTCCTTGCCGAGCTCGGCCTTTACACGCTGCGCGAGCAGCTCGTCGAAGGGGCCGATGAGGTTCTTCGCTGGCATGACGGGGTTTCCGTGGGGGTCTTTCTCGCCGAGCAGGCCGGGCGCGGCGACGCCATGGAACTGGCTGGCGGCCGCAATGACCACGCAGCTCGTGGCCAGCACGAAGGGGAAGAAAAGCCCGGTAGCCAGGTCGAAAATGGCGAGACCGCGGAACTCCCGGTCCCAACCCTTGCGCAGCATCGAATAGGGGAGGAGAAAGGTCATGTTGATGCCGACTGCGGTTGCGCCGGCGCTGATCATAACGTCCCGTTGCTGCCTGACGATTATATTCGACCAGAAATCCTGGTATGCGGGGGCCACTTGGGCTATCTTGTCCGAAAAGGCCTCGACCGGTTGCATGAGAAGTCTCGAATGGAACAGGAACCCGTTGAGGAGTTCGCCCACGGCAATCTGGCCGGTCCACAGCAACCTTGCCACCACGGCGACGAAGCAGACGACGGTTGTTCCCACGAGGCATTTCACGAGGATGTCGAAAGTCTTGGCGCCCCTGCCGCCGAAACTGTACAGCATGCTTGCGGACACGGCCACGCAGAGGACTATGGCGGCGGCCACATATTTGCCTGCGCCGCCCAGCGCTCCGCCTTCCCCCAGGATTCCCTCGAACAGGTTCTGTTGCAGGGAGGCGATCCCCAGGCTGTACTGCGTGATTGACCAGACGATATTGGCGGTCATTGAAGCTACGAGCCAGCCCCAGCCCAGAACGGGGTTTACATGCCGGTTGATAGCTTTCAATGGCGTCTCGTCGGTGCTCAGCGTTACATAAGAGATGGCGCTGAGCATGACGATGCCCGCGACCATAGCAAGGGGTTGAAGCCAAAGGAAGGCGAATCCGCCCAAGATGCCCAGATACATGCTTGACGACAGCGAGCCGCCGCCGAGCGTGATGGCACTCTGCAACCAGCCGGGACCCGACAGCCGCACGAATGCGCCCACCAGGGCGCCTTTGCCCTTCTTGCGGGCGAGGACGAGCATGTCGCGGTCGCGCTCGATCTGCGGGTTCATGGAAAAGGCGCTCTTCCTTTGTTGAACTTTCTGGTCCATCGCGTCTGCTTCTCCTCTCTCGCGCCTTACCGGATACGAGTGTTCCGGACAGCCCCCAACAGGGATGGCATGCGGATGCGCATGGGGTTGGGATTATATGGAAATGCGCAAAAACCAGTCTGGCCGCGCCGAAATCAGTTTATGAAACCGACGGCGCATACAGCCCTTTTCTTCCGGCAATCTCATGATGCGTTGGACATGCGGCATTTTCAAGCTTCTTTGGCTCGGGCCGCTGTGGTTACGCGGTTGCCGCGGCCATAAACGCGTCGATGTTCTCACTTGGCACGCCCGGAGGCATGCCGCCGCCGCAGGACAGGATGAGCCCGCGGGTGCCGTTAACGGATTCGAGCAGCTGGCGTACGGCATCGTACACCTGTTCCGGGGCGCCCTGAGCCAATACGTCTCTCGGAGGGATGTTGCCGAGCAGCGCGACCCGTTCCCCCACGGCGGCCCGCATAGTCCGGAGGGGATGGTTGTGGGAGAAGTTGAAGAGATTGATGCCGATGTCCGCGAGATGAGGTGCGCAAATCATGCCCTCGGCGTCGTTGTGGAAGAAACGGACCCGGGCGTCGATGGCCTCGAACGCGCGCTTGAGATAGGGCTTGGCGAATTCCTCGAAGTCGCCGGGTCCGACGAATCCCGCCAAGTCGTCGAGAATCAGGGCGCCGTCAATGGTAGGGAAGGTCGCGGCCTGGAGTTTCAGCCAATCCTCAATATAGGACGTGATCGTATCGAGCAGGGCGTGGGACTCGCCGGGATACATCTTCAGGCCGATAAGGAACTCGGTGTTGCCGAGGAGGAATCCTGCGATGTTCAGGGGTCCCCGCGCGACGGCGAAACGGATGGCGTGGCCGGCTTCCCGGATGCGCGGTTCGAGGTGTTGCAGCCGTTTCAGCACAAACGGTGCAAGGCCGTCGGTTTTGGGGTTCGGTTTCCGGACCGAAGCGGCTCTTGAGACATCGTCAAACATTGTTTTGGCGAAGGGAAACTCGTTTTCGGGAAAGACGCATTTCGCGCCGAAAGCCGAGGGTTCAGTGCACATACCGTATTCCGCCCAGAAGCCGGGCAGGAAGAGCGCGGCCGGGAATCGCTCGATGGCCCGCATATGGGCCTCGAACCACATGGTCTCGCTGGTCAGATAGTCGAGAATGGACATGCCCGCCCAGTTGGGGAGCCAGGGACTGTCGATGATAAACCCCACGGGCGGCGCATCGAGCGATTCGCCATTCACCACGGACACCAGCGTGTTCCATTGGTCGTGCGTCATAGGCCGTCGTCAGTTCCTGACTGCTTGCATATCTTCGGGATCATTCGGCCAGGAGCGGGAATTCCGTGACCCGGAGATTGGTGCACCCGTAGGGGATGAGGATCAGATTCGTCATCGGTTGCACGGAGGACACGGGGCTTTGGGGCGGCGGCGCGGCGGCGTTCTTTTCGAGCAGCCATTCCGGCAGCATACGGCCTTTCACGGTGGCAACGACCGGCGCGCCCTCGGGCGAGAACGGCAGGCCGCCCACTGGCCGCTCTTCAAACGTGATGGACGATGCGGGATCGCCGGTGTTCACCGCCAGCGCGTAGTTCCAGGGCGTGGTTGGGAACACCTCCCAGTCGGCGTGAGGCTCCTCGCCGCGCAGGTATTTCCAGTACTCGCCGATCTTCAGACTGTAGATTAAGGGACCGCGCTCGATGGCGACGGACTCGTTATAGCGCCTTTCGAGCTGGACCTGCATGGGAAAACGCAGCGCGACGGCGGTCGTGCCGTTCCATTCCCGGGCAATCGTGTGGAACGTGCCGGACTCGGCATGCTGCGTGCCGCCATCTCCAACGCGCACCTCGGCGCTCTTCGCCCAGCCGGGGATACGTAGCCACAGGGGGAACTGCACCGGTGTATTGGTCTCGACGGTGATAGCCACGGCATCACGGAACGGGTAGTCGGTTTCGACGCGAACCTTTACCTCCGCCCCGCCGAGCGTTGCCGAGAGTTCACAAGGCGCGTAGGCGACCGCCGCCAGCCCGTCGTCCGGGGTGCGCATCCAGAGGTGCGTGGCGAACTTTGGCCAGCCCTGGTGCATGTTGGCCGTGCAACACCCGTAGTTGGGCTCCAACCCGAACAGGTTCGCGTCGGGCCCGTTGGTGGTGTAGATGCGGTCTTCGCTGACTTTGCACACGACTTGGTTTGCCTGCTGGTCGTACTGATGGGCCCACATGTCGGGTTTGAAGGTCGCCGGAAACGCGTTGAAAGCGATGCGTTCGAGCCGATCGGCAAAGAAAACATCGCCCAGAATGGCTGTGGCTGTCTCGAGAGAGAACATGTACTCGGCGGCCGAGCACAATTCCGTTCCCTGGGAGGGCATCTTGCCTGCAAAACACTCGTCGCCCGTAAAGATGCCCGAGAACTGCCCGTGGTACCGGTCCAGCTCTGCGATTGCGTGCCGCGTAGCGCCTTCGAGGGCGGGGTCGCCGGTCTGGCGGTACCACACCGCCGGGGCTTTGACCGCCATGGCATTGTTGACGACGTGGCTCTCGTGCCGCCATGTTTCGACCTTTTCCTTGAACGGCAGATCTTGAAAGTGAGCGAGCCAGTCCTGTCCCTGTTCGCGGGCTTGTGCGGCGAGCTCGAGCAGCCACGGTTCGCCGGTGCGGTCGTAGAGCCAGTGAATGCTCACGACGAGGTCCTGCCACCGCGATTTATTCCAGTCGAACAGGGGCCGTTCATCGAGCTGTTTGTCGAGTGTCCGGAGGAACCGCTGCATGGCGGGGATGACCCGTTCGTCGCCCGTGGCCTCTTGATATTGCGTGAGCACTTTGAGCATGACAAACACGGGCCATGGGTCGCGGGGCTTGTATCTCTGTTGCGGGGTGACGCTCTGTTCCGGTCCGAGCCAGCCGTCTTCCTGCTGGTGTTCGAGGATGTAGTTGATGTAACCGTTGACCCGGCCCTTGAGTTCGGGGTCGTCGAGGAGGTGGGCCAGCGGTACGGTCCCGTCGAGCCAATAGGGCATGCGTTCCCATCCTTCGGCTTTGCCGCCGATCCATCCGCTGCCCTGGATATCCGGCCAGAACCGGTCAAGGTGTCCGCTCAGGCCGTCGGCCTGGGTTCGGAGCTGGCGTTCCAGCCAGCCCGCGGGCCGTATGGCCCCGAGGGGAAACGGCTGCAACGCCAACGGCCGGAGCGCGGAGGGGTGTCCGTTCCCCGAACCCTGTACCGCTTGCGAATCGGCTGCCGATGCGGTGACACACACGATCAACGGCGCAGTGTAGCAGACCCAGAATCTTCGCATGGTGAATCCTCTTTGGAAACGGGCTCCTGTTTTGTGGAGTCTCTGAAGACGCTATCAAACCGCACGGACATCCGCAATGCGCGTCTCACCAGAAAAACGGCCGGGGGAATCTTCCCGACGGAAGATCCCCCCGGAGAACACGCGGCCGTCTAGTATTTTCCGTACAGGGGACCGAAATTGGCGCAGGCGCGGTAATCCGCCCCCATCAGCTCGTGTGCGCCGAAGGCTGTCCACGCGCTGGGCCTGAACACGTCGGCTTCGTCGACGTTGTGCATGCAAACCGGGATGCGCAGGATGGACGCGAGAGCCAGGAGGTCGGCGCCGATATGGCCGAACGCGAAGGCGCCGTGGTTGGCGCCCCAGTTGTACATGACCGAGTAGACATCGCTGAATGGCCCCTTGCCGTTGACACGCGGCGCGAACCACGTCGTGGGCCAGCCGGGGTCGGTCCGGTCGTTAAGCTTGGCGTGCACCTCGTGCGGCAGGTCGCAGGTGACGCCTTCGGCCAACTGGAGCACCGGCCCGAGGCCTTTCACCAGGTTGAGGCGAATGAGCGTGACGGGCATCCCGCCCTTGGTGAGGAAGCACGAAGAGAACCCGCCTCCGCGGAAGTATTCGCGATTGCCCGGATACCACGTAGTGGCTGCCAGGCACGCCTTGACCTCGCTGGGCTCGATTTCCCAGAACGGTTTCATGAAAGGCTTTCCTTTCGCGGTCTGGCGCCCGCAACCGTCGAGAGCCGCCGCGCCGGAGTTGATGAGATGGATAAGCCCGCCGGCGGCGTTACCCGCGAGTTCGTGGCCGGTTACGCGTTTGACGGCGGCGGGGCTCCAATAGGTCCGCACGTCGGCGAAGACCTGCGCGGTGTTCGTGAGGAGATTGCCGAAGACCATGGCCGTGCCGTTGAGGCAGTCGTTCTCGGTGGCCATGATGTAAGGGGCGCGGATACCGTTCCAGTCGAACGATGAATTGAGCATAGCCTCCATGAAATCGCCATTGGGGAAGTGGTCGGTCCACTGGCGCTGGCCCTGGAACCCCGCCGCAAGCGCGTTGCGGCCGAGGGCCTCTTCGCCCCAGCCCATCTTGGCAAGCTTGGGGTTGCCAACCATGAGATCGCGCCCGATGAGAAACATCTTCACACAGGTTTCCCAGACGGTATCCTTCTGCCTGCGGCTGAGGCGCAAGTGCTTGGGATTGGCGTCTTGCCCTTCGTTGCAGTTCTTCTTCACCCATCTAAGGGCCTTTTCGAACTCGGCTTTGTCGTAGATTTCTTCGTCCATGCGGCGCACGAACTCGGACATATCCACGGTTTCGACGCGCATGCCCAGGTAGCTTTCGAAGAAACTCTGATCGACCAGCGAGCCCGCGATGCCCATGGATACGTTGCCGAGCGATACGTACGATTTGCCGCGCATGATGGCCGCGGCCAGGCCCGCTCGCGCGAACCGCAGCATCTTCTCCTGTACATCGGCCGGGATCGAGGGGTCGCCGGCATCCTGAACGTCGCGCCCGTAAATGCTGAACGCGGGGAGGCCCTTCTGGTTATGGCCGGCCAGAACCGCCGCGAGATAGACCGCGCCGGGACGCTCCGTGCCGTTGAATCCCCAAACGGCTTTGGGGGTGAGAGGGTCCATATCCATGGTCTCGGAGCCGTAGCACCAGCACGGGGAGACCGTTATGGAGACGCCCACGCCTTCCCGGGCGAATTTGGCGGCGGCCTGTGCTGCCTCCGCCACGCCGCCGATGCACGAATCGGCGATTACGCACTCGACCGGGGCGCCGTTCGGGTACCGTAGTTTGCGTGTCAGCAGCCTGGCGACGGCTTTGGCCAGGCCCATGGTCTGGTTCTCGAGGGATTCGCGTACTCCTTTGCGCCGCCCGTCTATTGCCGGGCGGATGCCGATCTTGGGGAAATCGCCAATCCAACGGTTTTCGCCAACGGCTCTATCGTTTTTACTCATGGTGTTCCTCCACTCCAACGTCTTTGCGGTTACACGCGCGGGGTCTTCCCCATTTCGTGAAAGGTGGCGCGCCAAAACCTCAGCATTACCCGCCTATTACGGTACCTTTTTGCCGTGCAGAAGGCAAATGCCGGTAAAGGGGCCATAGCCCGCTTATCCGCTTGCTTCCTCCTGAAGCGCGGCGCTATCCAACAGCATCCAATGGATGTCGGTGCGGTCAGTATGCGGTCCCGCGTAATAGACCACGAGTGGCTCGCCGTCCGGCGTTCGGCATGTCGCGGGCAGCCCTGACGCGAAGGCGCCCATCTCGGTCCACGCGTCCTGCATGGTCGCATGGCCCGTTTGGGAGCACAGGGCCGCGAAATCCTCGAGCACCCGTTCACTGTAGGCGGGCCAGGTGGCCCCGCTGTCGCGGCTTATCCGCAGCTTGAGCGCTGGCCTGGCGGTTCTGTCCATATAGACCATTGCCAGGACGGTGTTGTCGAGCGCGACAACTGGCGCGGGCTGGCCCGGCACTCCCGTATCCCATGGGGGGGACCACGAGCGCCCTCCGTCAATCGAACGGGTTGCGTGAATGTTGAGGTATGCGCCCGCTTTGCGGTCATAGGTCCAGAAAACGTCCAGCAGCGAGCCATCCCGCAGGAGAGCCGGCCGCTGGTCCCAGTAGAACACGCGGTTTTCGGGGTCAGGGCACACCTCGACGCTCTCGGGCCATGTGCGTCCTCCGTCGCGCGAGAACATCATCACGGAGGCGTGCCGCCATGGCGCGGGGTCGGTGTATGGCTTATTCAGCTCGAACTGACACGCCCAGCACCCATCCGGCATGACCAGGGCGGGTCCCGTGATGGGCGCGGGCTGGTGATAGGGTGTTGTATCCATTAGCGCGGGCGTGGACCACGTGGCCCCGCCGTCCGCCGAAACCGAGTGGAAGATGCGGCTATCAAGAAGCCCCTCGGTGGACTCGTTGAAGAACGGCCGTCCGGCTTCGGACGCGTCCACCCAGTACAAGGTTGCCAATACGCGGCCATCGAGCGGCGTGCAAAAGAGCGCGCGGAACCGGCCGGACCTCCCATCGAGGTCAGGGGCTTGGAAAGGCGGGGCCGGGGTGCTCCATGTGGCGCCCCGGTCATCCGACCATGTTACGAAAGCGTTCTGTCCGTCTACGGCGTCTTTGGTGACCGCGCCCCGGAAACCGCATAGCCAGCGCCCGGAGGGCAGCACACAGATGCCGGGAAACGCCCGGCTCGGATAGCCGTCCGGGGCGTCTGTCGTTACCCGTCCCCGGTCTTTGATCACGGTTTTCGTCATTGTTTGGGCTCCTTTGGTCCGAGGATAGTCTGCTGTGCGCAGGCCGGGATTTCGCGTGGCGCCGTCACGGGGAACGGCCGCTTGGATCCAGCCACGCGCCACTCCCGTTTCGCCAGAACTATGGTATTCGGTAAAGGGGTCTGATTCCAAGAATGCGGCGCAAACGGGCGCATGCGCCCGTGTGTTATCGGACGGTGCCACGGGCGTTTGTAGGCCTCAACACAGGCCGTCTGCCCGAGGACCTGGTCTGGATAGACTGCACGGGGCCGCAGTGTTGCTGGCCTTGGGGTTTGTGCACTCCGAACACGCTGTTGCCAGGCAATTGGGGCTTGAACAGGATTCTCGCGGCAATCTGAAGGCCGGTTACGGAGAATACAGGACGCATCACCCGAAGGTTTTCGCTGCGGGGGATGTGCGCCGCGGGCAATCTCTGGTCGTCTGGGCGATTCACGAGGGGCGTGAAGCGGCTCGTTCGGTCGATATTGCTTTGATGGGCAGGTCGGACCTGGCTAGCGCCAATTCACACGGCTACGATGCCCTCGGGTGTACATACGTGTTGGCCTAAATAACGGAGTGCATGTTGCTTACAGAGCGTGCGCTGATGTTCCGCGCCGCTATATGCGTTTGGATTCTGGAGGCGTCAGGTGTAACAAAGCCGCTGTTCACCGGTACGATCAAGAGGAGCAACAAGAAGTCCTGTCAAGTGATAGCACTGGCGGTCACAAGTCCGTAAGTACGAACGAATTGGCACTGTGTGGGAACTTGACAACCCCTGGTGGGGATAGTAGAATGCGCTCGCTGACGTGTTCCACGTAGGGAGCGGGCGCGAAGAGTCTGTATTCAGGAACAAGTTGGCACAGAAAGGGGAATTTCGAATATGAAGCACCTTAAGACGTTGACCAGAAGACCGGCTGAGGCCCAGGATATCCCTACACTTATCAACATTGTGACTTTGATTCAAGGATTTCTGACAGCCGTTCTTACATTCACTCAGAGCAAGGAAACCGATGAGACCGGGGCATGAACCGCTCTGGGGCCGGTACCTTGCCAGCGCAAGGCCGGGGTGGAGAGGATGTGCTCTGATGTTCAATGCCAGTGTTCGCCCGTTTGAAGTTTCAGGAGAGAGTGGAAAGGGTATCCGGCTGCTAGCACGGGGTTTGCGAGAGGAAAAGTAGGAGGTCCGGGATGAAACACATACGAAAGATTACGTCGAAGCGGGCGGACGCATTCAGCGACTTCCTGAATGATATATCGCGCGCATGGTCGAATTTCGTCTATGCCAAGAAGAACGAATCCTTCTAGTACGCAGTATGAATTTCACATGCCGGGGCGCTCTGTAATGGGAGGTCCCGGCACTCATTTTTGTGGCTTGGGCGCGCTGACATGTGGGATAGGGCCCTCATTCGATGCGGGGGCGTAGGGTGTTTTTGTACAGTCGTTTCACGAGGGGGTAGCGGTGATATTTGGCGAACACTGCGTTATTCGCGCCGCGGAGCCGGAGGATGCGCCCACCCTGAAACTCGTGTATAACCCCGCGAACCCGCGCGCGGCCACGCTGGACCGCCGCCGCGAACCGCATCAGCCCACCACCGACGAATTGCGGGAACTCTTGGCGAACAAGGACATCAAGCTTCTCGGCGAATACTATGCCGTCGAGGACAAGACCGGCCGGGTCCGAGGCTTTTGCAGTCTGCGGGCGGGGCGGCAGGACGTTTTTTTTGGCGAGATGCTTCTTATGTTTCTGGACGAAGCCGATCTGGCCAGCCCAATGGCCGCCGAGGCGCTGGCGTTCTTGCGCGACAAAGCGTTCGTGGAACGCCGCCTCACCAAGATTATTGTGCATTGCCTGGACAGCGAGGGGGCCTTGCGGGGATTCCTGGTTGCGAACGGTTTTCGGAGCGACGGGGTCGCCCGTGAGGTACTATTCAGCCAGGGACGGTGGTTCAACAACGAGACGCTCTCCTTATTTGCGTCGGACAGTAAGGATTAGGTGGACCGATGGCGCTGCGCAGCAATATCTTCATCAGGCGGGCCGAACGCGAGGATTTGGACACGATTGTCGAGTGGATGGAGGATCCCGATTTCCAGTTGTTCCTCTATGGCGATGTGACGCGTTCGCAGCGGCAGATCCGCGAGCAGATTGTGGGATTGCTGGGGCGTGCTCCGGGACACACCATGCCGGGGGCGTTTCAGCTCATTCTGGAATCGGAGACAGACGGGCCGGTGGGGCTGGTCTTGCTGCAGAATGTGAGCTGGCGCAATCGCTCGTGCAGCCTGGACGTCTATATTGGCCAGAAAAACCTTCGCAAAGGGATCGTCATTGGCCTGGCGTTTTTCCGCATCATGGAATATTGCTTTGACGAGCTGAACCTGCATCGCGTGAGTGCGTACATCTACTCGTTCAACTCGCCCTCCTGGCGGATTATGGAGCGCAGCAACGCCAAGCGCGAGTTGACGCTCAAGGACCATGTGGTTCGCGACGGGGAATTGTACGATATGTACTGTTACGGCCTCTTGCGGCGGGAGTTCAACGAATTGCGGGAAAGCCTCGAGGGCCGCATGACGGGCAAATCGCTCGTGGACATGATCGAGGCTCTCCACGGGAAAGACGAGGAGACTGGCGGGTGAAGATCGCGTTTCTGGTTTTCCTCGGTCTGCACGTCGCCCATTCGCTGATTCAGAACGGACGCGGCAAATCCGAGAGGCGGAGCAGGATTCGGGCCGACCTTCTTATCATCCAGATCCCGTTGTTTGTTTTTGCGTGTTGTATCGCCTATGAAGGCGGCGCGCTGGGCAGAAGCCTGCTGAATCCGGCATACCTTTTTGGAGGGCTTCTTGCCGGGCATGTGATCTTCGTCGTTTCGCTTTTAGTTATTCACCATTGCGTGAGCGACGCCCGCGAGGTCTTACTGGGCTTCGGCGCGATATGGGGTTTCGTCATCGAGAGCCCGTTGGTGTTGAGCCGTTACGTGGGCGTGGCTATCACCGAAGAGATCATCTACCGTGCAACGGCGCAAAGCAGCTTTGTCTCCCTGCTTGGACATGCGTGGGCGGGGATCGTGCTCACGGCGGTCTTGTTCTCGGTGGTTCATGCGCATTTCTTCCGCAACTCCTTTTCTCAATCGCTCGAGTTTGTGTTATTCGCCGTGCTGATCGGCGTATTGTATTGGAGCACGGGGAGCCTCATCTTCGTGATAGCGATTCATGCGATTCGGAATATTGAAATTGCCTATATCGAGTTTCTGGGTAAACTCGAGGAACTCGGCGATGAACAACAAGCCCTGCGAGAGGTCGAACGCTCCGTGTTGTCCCAACAATCGGACTTGGCATGAATATGGACCCGATAATACGCGCAGACAAGGTCGACAAGGTCTTCTTCACACGCCATTTCTTCAGTAAGAACGAGGAACTGGGCAAACGGCAGTTCTACGAGAAGCGGCGGGTGCATGCGGTCAAAGAAGTGGAGTTCAGCATTCAGCGCGGGGAGATCTTCGGATTACTCGGGCCGAACGGGGCGGGGAAGACCACGCTGGTGAAGATGCTTTCGGGCCTGATACGGCCTACGGCGGGCGACGTGTATGTGGACGGCCTGCATGTTGAACGGTACCGTTTGAAGGTATTGAAGAAGATCGGCGTAGTGCTCGAGGGGACGCGCACGTCTATCTGGCCGTTGACTCCCCTCGAGAACCTGGCCTATTTCGGCAACCTCAAGGACGTTTCCGGAAAGATCCTCAAGAAGCGGTCGCATGAACTGCTTGATTTCATCGGATTAAGCGACAAGAAGGACGTGCAGGTGCGCCGTCTTTCGCGCGGGCAAAAGCAGAAGCTCGCGATTTGCATCGCTCTGATTGCCGATCCGCCGGTGATTCTGCTGGATGAGCCTACGACCGGACTGGATGTGCAGAGCGCGCGCTCGATCAAGGACCGCATTATCCAGATGACCCGTGAGCAGAACAAGACGGCCCTGGTAACGACGCATGACATGGGTGTCGCCCAGGAGCTGTGCGATCGGATCGGCATCATCAAGAGCGGCGAACTGGCGGCCTGCAAGCCGACGGATGAACTGCTGGACCTGTTCAGCGAACAGGTATACGAGCTTCGGCTTGACCGGACGCCTCCGAACGGCACGCTGCCCGGCATCAAAGGCGTGCTGGACGTCTCGATAGAGGAACAGGGCGAGGAGGTTTTGTGCGTGGTGTCTATCGAGCATGATTACGCGCTGCGGTCCGAGGCCATATATGAGGTTATTGGACGGCTTCGCGAGAGCGGGGTGCAGCTGCGGTCCGTGAATTTGCGCCAGCAGAATCTCGAGAATGTCTTCCTTCGGATTACCGGGGATTCGACTGTATAAAGGACGCGCGTATGGGTTTCTTCCTGGTACTTAAGGCGGAAGTTGTGCGGGGCCTCATCATCATGCGCCGCTACTGGTTCGCCACGCTCACGGGCCTCATCATCAGCTATGGTTTCCTGATGTTGCTCATTCTGGCCTTTGTATCGAACCCCCAGATGCTGGCGGCCTATTCGGAGTCCATCTTCGACAAGGTCGTGGGCTTCCTGGTAGGGATGCTTGCCATGGGGCTGGTGGGAATGTTCACCCAGGGGCTTCAGGGCATGGCGCGGACCGGAGAATTGGAGCAGGTCTGCATGAGTCCGCACGGCTTGGTGACCAATTTCCTGGCGCGGTCTCTTGTGGCCGCGGTCATGAGCATTCTGACGTACACGATCTTGCTGAGCCTGCTGGCGGCAAGCCTGGAAGGCGGGATCTACTGGGATCCGTTCGCGACGGTGGTTGTTCTTGCGCTGACGTACCTCAACCTGATCGGTTTCGGTTTCATGGTGGGGGGCTTGGTTCTCGTGTTCAAGCAAACGGGCCAGGTCGCCATGTTGATTCGGCTGGTGCTGTTGATGATTGCGATTGGCTCCGAACAGATTCAGCGGTTTCCCGTCTGGTTTCGGGCTCTGGCGCACTGCATTCCCATCACCGACGCCGCGATTTCATTGAAGTATGTGCTGGTGAAAGGACAGGAGATCGGGGGGACTTACCGTTCCGTCTATATGCAACCCAATTTCTATTTTCTGATCCTTAATTGTATCGTGTGGACCTTCATCGGCATTGTATGCTTCCGGATACTCGAGAATTGGAGCCGGGACAAGGGCACTCTGGGGGCCTACTGATGCCGGGACCCGCGCTGCACAGATTCGAATTGGACGGCAAACGCTACGCCATCGATCCTGAGACCTGTTTCTGTTTCGAGTGTGACGACGTTTGCTGGGACGTTCTGGCGTTGTATCCCGGCGCGACGATCAGCCGTATCGTATACGAACTCAAGGGCAAGCATCCGGAGCACGAGATCTACGAGGTCGTGGGCGAGCTGGAGTGGTTACGGAACGTCAAATCGATTCTGCCCCGCTTGACCCCCGAACAACTGCAGAAACGCTACGATATCGAGCAGGGTCTTAAGCGCCTGACGGTGGAACTTCCGGACGCGGCCGCTTCCGAACCCTCGTCGGAAAAGCGGGGATGGTTCCGGCGCGATGCCGAGAAAGCGTTTGGGAGAGTCCCTTCCGTTGGGCGCGACGCCGCCTATCTTCTCCTTGGCCGTTCGGGAAATCAGAAGACGCTGGAACTCGAGTTTCTGGAACACGGACGCATCCGCGACGCCGGGACCGTTGCGGCCCTGTGCGGGGATGCGCTGCGCGCGGCCCGGCTGGCCGGGAAGGAACTCATGGCCGCGGTGCGTCTGCACGGTGTGGCAATCGCCCCCTTGCCGGACGCTCTGCGCGGGCATACGGTGAGCGCACGTCTCGAAATGAGGGCGCCGGACAGCGTTGCAGGATGTCTCAGGCCGCTGGCATCGCAGGGCACGTTCTCGCTGGCGCAACTTGCCAAGGCTCTTCAGCCGGGCGGGGGAGAATCCGGCGGGCGCGTCATTGTGCGTCCCGACACGCCGGATTTCGGAGAAGCGGTCCGGACCCTGGATGAGGCCGGTTTCAAGGTCATCGAGCTCGATTTGGACGGGGCATTCGTCGCGCATCCGGACATGGCTCCCGCGGACATGTTGCCGGCGCTGAGCTCGAGCGCAGTCTATTATGCGCGCCGTTTGCTGGAAGGCCATTATTTCCGGTTGGACCCGATCGCGCCGCTGTTTTACCGGATTTACGAGGGCCAGCCGATTCAACGCTCCGACCCGATTGGGACAAACGAGCTGGGGGTTGACAGAAATGGCGTCGTCTACGCCTCGTGGCGGGTCTTTGGCAAAGAACAGTTTCGCCACGGCTCGCTGCAGGAGGGCGCGCTGGACGAAGCGGGCATAAAACGCTACGAAGACATGGGCGTGCCGACCACGGGGCCGTGTTTGCGGTGCTGGGCCCGGCATCTGTGCGGTGGCGGCCGCGCCGCGGTGCATGATGCGCTGAGCGGTGATTTTCATCAGCCGCACGAACCCTGGTGCGATGCTCAACGGTCGTGGATGGCCGCGGCGGTGTCGGCGTTCAATATGCTTTCCTCTGAAGGAGTCAATTTCACGCGCATCTATCAAGCGTTGACGCCGGCGGCGGGCAAGCCTCCCGGCCTGTCCATGTTCAGCATGTTGCGGGCGGCCATGAGCCTCACTATCCGGATGCGTCCCGTGGAAGAATCGGACGCCGAGATGCTGGTTCGCTGGGAGAACTGGAATGCGTCGTCTTACTTTCTTTTCAACGAAAGGGGGGCGTTTATTGCCACGAAATACGAACGCGAGATGGATGCCATGCATCCGCAAGCCATCGACCAGGAGATGGTCCTGACGCGCAAGGACGGCACGCCTTTCGGGCTTCTGAAAGTCCGCCCGGAAAAGGGTCTCGATGCGGCAACGGCGTGGGTGTATTTCCGCAAGGAAGCGGATTATGCGTCTCCCGACATTCGCAAGGGGTTGATCTTCTTGCTGAAGCAGGCTGCTCAGCAGCAAGGATTGCGGCGGATCACGGTCCCGGCCGCGGACTATGAGGCGCCTTTGCAGGGGTTTCTGGAATCCTGCGGCTTCTCCCGGGAGGGGACGTTGCGAGAAGCGCTCTATCTCCATGAGAAGTACCGGGACGTTCACGTCTACGGCGTGACAGTGTCGAACTTGTAGCTTCTCGCGCTTTTCCGAGCGCCTTGAACGGGGCGAACGAGAAAGTCAGCTTGCGCCGTCGTCGGGCGGAAGGAGCTCGGGTTCGGCAACGGTTTCAACGCAGGGGGCGGAATCCGCAACGGGGGGCTCGTTCAGGAAAGCGAATTCGAGCTGCTGGTTGCGCACCAGTTTGTAGCGTTTCATGAGCCGGAGGATTTGCAGGGTGGGGGACGTCGCGTAGTTCTCGTGCATGCTGACTTTGTCAAGGAGATCTCGCAGCACGCTCGAGAACTCGAGAACGTGGCCGATACCAGCGTCCTGCAAGAGCTGAATGGACCGGGCGCGCGGGTCCGGAGAAGACGGGAGCTCGGATATCACGAGGATGGTCTCGAAGGGGCGGGCGCCAAAGATTTCACGCGCAAACGCGAGGGATTCCGCTGATACGAATTGCCACAGCACAGGGCTGGACTCGATCACCGAGGGATAGAACTTGTCGGCATGCCAGGCCCGCACTTCAACCAGGGCCCGCTCAAGCGCGCACAGGTCGGCGGGGTTCAATACGAAATCGAGTTCACGGGGGAGGGCGGGGTTGACGTTTTCGACGAAGACCTGAAGGCTGCTGTCAGCGCCGCGCTGGCGGAGCGATTCGCGCTGCCAGTTCGTCAGCACGGCAAACATGTTGAGTTCAAAGAACTCCCGCACCAGTTGCAGGTTTACATCGGCCATGACATGTTCCGTCTCGCGGCCCCTCGTACCCGGCCGGCGCGCCGTTCTAGAGCGCGCTTAGTGCTTTCCCGATTTTGTGCTCCGGATCGATTGCCAAGATCTCAGCCCCAAGCTCCTTTGCCCGGTCTATACGGTCCAGTTGACGATAGCACAGACCCATCTTGGCCAGGATATCGATAGACCGGAAGTTTTCGCCGAATGCTGAATAGTATGCGCCTTGCTGGGCTTTGGCGTCTGCCGCACGGTATTGCTCCAAGGCGGAAGAATATTGTTTCCGTGCGTAGGCGACCTCGCCGCGCAAATAGTAGCCCTCCACCTGATCGGGGTTCAACTCGAGGGATTTCTCGAGCAGTTTGTCGGCGCGGTCCAGGGATTCGAGGGCGAGCGAGGGGTCCTCCGAGACCATACCGGCTTTGCCCAGGATGAAGAGGGCTGCGAAGTTCGTTCCGCCGAGTTCGATGGCCATTCGGGCATGGTGGACGGATTCGTCGAACCGGCCTATGGCGAAAGACACCTGGGCGAGGCCCAGGTAAGCGCGTGCCTGGGAAGCATCCCACGCGAGAAGGTATTCGAACTGTTCGCGCGCCCGTTCGTGCTCGCCACCGGCCAGATAAGCCTGGCCGAGGTCGAGACGAAACGGCGCTTTGTCGGGCATGTGGTTTACAACGCGCTGGAGCAGGGTCACCGCCTGTTTCGTGGCGCCCATGCGCAGGTAACATTTGCCCAACTGATGGTAGGCTACGATAAAGGAGGGGTCCTTTTTTATGGCGAGTTCGAAGCACTTGGCCGCGCGTTTCAGGTCGCCTTTCATGCTGGCCGTGACGCCGTCGTCGTAGTAGCTTTCCGCATTGTCGCCGCCGAATGCCATTATGGGTAATCCTCTTTCCCGCTCCCGCGGGGTCTGTATTCTACCTCAAGGCGAGGAGGGCCGCGCGAGCCTGGTTCTCCGAAATATCCGTCCGTTGCACCACGTGGCCGATCCGGTCGGCCACGATGAATTTAAGCGTGCCGGCGCGCGCCTTCTTGTCGTGTTTCATGGCCGCGAGCGTTTCATCGACGGGGATAGCAGGCCACCGGATGGGCAGGCCGTATGCTTCAATGCACGCCCGTTGCCGGTCAACAATGTCTTGCTCGATCAATTCGAGGTTGCGAGCAAGAACGGCAGCGGCATGCATGCCGAGGGCAACGGCTTCGCCGTGAAGGAACCGGCGGTACGCCGTTACAGCCTCGATTCCGTGACCAAACGTATGCCCATAGTTCAGGATAGCGCGCATGCCGTGTTCGCGCTCGTCCTGGGCCACCACGGCGGCCTTGATTTCGCACGAGCGCCTGACCGGCAGCATCAGGGCCTTAAGGTCTTTGTTCAGAATCGGAGCCACCTGGCGCTCCAGGTATTCAAACAGGCTGGCGTCGGCGATCATGCCGTGTTTGATGACCTCCGCGAGCCCCGCGTGCAGTTCCCGTTCCGGCAGGGTCTTCAGGAGGGTCAGATCGATGATCACGGCGGACGGCTGGTGAAACGCTCCGATGGCGTTCTTGCCAAGGGCGTGATTGACGCCCGTTTTCCCGCCTACGCTGGAATCGACCTGCGCCACGATGGTCGTTGGGATCTGTATGAATCGGACCCCGCGCATGAAACTTGCGGCCGCGAACCCGGCCACGTCGCCGGGCACCCCGCCACCCAGGGCTATCACGACGCTCGACCGGTCCAGCCCTGCTTCGAGGAACATCCCGCAGAATTCCTCGACGCGTGCGAGCTGTTTGGCTTCTTCTCCGGCAGGCATGACGCACAACACCGGCGCGAGCCCGGCCGAACGCACGAGGCCCAGGACCTGCTCTCCATGGATTTCGGCCACATTGGCGTCGGTGCACACGGCGACCGCGCCCTTTGCCCGCAGCCGCGCCAATTCCGCGGGCAACTGGCTCAGGGAATTCTCGCCAATGTGGATCGGATATCCCCGGTCTCCGAGAGCCAGGGTCAGGGTTTCCATTGAAGCCGTACTCCTCGCCGTGTGGCCGGGAAGCGGCGCCCAATCCGTTTCCCGAGCACGCCAAGGGTAGCATAACCGGCAGGTTAAATGCCCCTTCGGCCATGCTTGGCGTCCATGGGGGCTCTTCGGATGCGCGAAGCGGCGCCGGCCCTTTCCGAGTCGCGGCATTTTAATTTTGAGGCGTCAATCGGCTATCGTATGCGCCTTGCCCACTGTTCAGGCGGGATTCAGAGACGGTCATGAAACGTTTTCCACTAGCGTTCGATGTGCTCAGCGAGGGCGATGTTGCGCGGGTCCGGGAGGCCACCGAGGTCCTCCTGGAAAAGACGGGTTTTCGCGTCACCCACCCTGTTCTGCGGGCCAGGGCGAGATCCGCGGGCGCACGGGTGGAGGATGCGGCCGAACGCGTGCGGTTCCCCAGGGGACTGTTGCGCGAACTGCTGGCTCAGGCCCCGTCTTCGTTTGACGTATCATGGCAAGACGGTACGCGCGTGACGTACGGCGGGGGCAGTCCGCATTGCCTGGCTATCGTCACGGACCCCTGGATCATCGACTACGGCCTTCAGCGTCCCCGGCGGCCTGTTCTTGCGGATCTGCGTAAGCATACGGTCATCGCCCAGAAGCTGGAGTGCGTCGTGGCGGCCAGCCGCATGGATTTCCCCGTGGCCGACGTCGAAGGCCCGCATTCCAGTCTGCGTGCGCTCGAGGAGCATGTTCTTCATTTCGGGAAGCATTATTGTGTCCTGGCCGCCACGTGGGATAGCTTTCAGCAGTGGCTGGAGATTGGTGCGATCGTGGCTGACGGGCGCGACTTGCGCGGCAGCCGGCTGATCTCCGCCGGCGTGGCGGTCCTGTCGCCGTTGACCCTGGCCGGGATGAACGGCGACTTGCTTCTTCATGCGTGTGAATACGATTTTCCCGTGGTGCCCACGATATGTCCGATGGCGGGGTCGACGTCGCCATATACGCTCGCAGGAACGCTGCTTCTGGGGAACGCGGAGAACGTATTCATGGCGGCCTTGTCGCAGGCCGTCAAGCCGGGCCAGCCATTTCTCTATGTGTTCGGGCCGTCGGTGACAGACATGCGGTCGGGGCACGATTTGTACTATACGCTGGACAAAGTCCTGTGGAAGGCGGCTCAGGTACAGCTTGCCAAGGCGTACAGACTGCCGTGTTCGGCGGAATGCGGCGGCTCGCTCACGTATCGTTACGACCAGCAGAACGGGGCCGAGGGCATTCTGTTCATGGCTGCGGCGCGGGCCTCGGGCGCAGACCTCCTTGCCGGCATCGGTTCCTGCCACAATGCCAACGGCATGTCGGCCGAAATGATGCTGATTCACGAGGCGTGGCTGCGCGCAGCCGAGCACTTGCTGCGCGGCATTCCCCTGGATGACGCGAGCCTGGCTCTTGACCGCCTGGCGGCTGCGGGACCCGGCGCGAACTTCCTCACGGACGACGTGACGCTGTCGCTGATGGGCGGTGGGGAGTTCTTCCAGCATGAGCTGTTTGATTTCGGGGGCGGGTACGACGAGACGCCGTCACTGCTCGAGCGCGCGCACGAAAAGGCGGCCGCGCTGACGTCGGAGTGCGAATCCCCCCTGCCCGGGCAGGTGCAGGAGAATCTTCGGCGGTATTTTCACGACGAATACAGGAAACTCGGGATTTGAGAGGCAAGTGACAGGGGGAACCATGAAAACCTTTTCGGGATTGGGCAGCAAAGAACTGCGATTGGCCATGCTGGGCATGGTCGATGGGAACGGGCATCCGTATTCGTGGAGCGCCATATTTAACGGATTCGAAGCGGAGGAGATGGCGAAGTGCCCCTTCCCGACGATTCCGGACTACCTTTCCAAAGAGCCCGAGGAGAACCTGAGCATTCCCGGAGCGAAGGTTACCCATGTGTGGACCGATGACCCGGCCGACGCGCCCAAGGTGGCGGCGGCTTCCCGCGTTCCGAACGTCGTGAAGCGCGCGGAAGACGTCATCGGCGAGGTTGATGCCGTTATTGTGGCGACGGATAAGGGCCACGAACACGTCGACCGGTGCCGCCCGTTTGTTGAGGCAGGACTGCCGGTGTTCGTGGACAAGCCACTGGTGGATAACGAGCCGGACCTTCAGCAATTCCGGCGGTGGGTCATCAACGAGAACCGCCCTATCCTGTCCTCCAGCTCGATGCGGTATTGTAAAGAGTACATGCCCTACCGGGTGTCGACCCATAATCTGGGCGCTTTGCGTTACGTGACGATCACCACGCCGAAGACGTGGGAGCGCTACGGCATCCATGCCCTCGAGGGCATGTACCCCATCGTGGGCCCGGGGTTTGCATCCGTGCGCAATACGGGTACGCTCGACCGCAACGTGGCGCACTTGAAGCACAAACGCGGAGTGGACGTGGTGGTTATTGCGACGGGGGACATGTACGGCAGTTTTGGCGATCTCATGCTGTGCGGGACCCGCGGCGCGGCGTATGTCAAGAGCATGGATTCGTTTTATAGTTTCAAAGCGCAGCTCGTGGCGTTCGTGGATTTCCTGCGCTCGGGTGTATATCCTTTCCCCTTCTCGGAGACGGAGGAACTGATGAAGCTCGTCATTGCGGGGATCCGCAGCCGGGAAGAGGGCGGACGGGAAATACCTCTCGAAGAGATTAAATGAGCCGGAAGCACCGGCGTATTCGTGAAAGGAAACTGCAATGCGCATACGGCCAAGCCGTGTTTTGAAGAAGCTTCGCGATGGCGGCATCGCGTGCTGTACAAAAATGAACCTGTATGACGCCCGCGCCGCGGAAATCGCCGCCATGTTCGAGTTTGACTGTCTCTGGCTCTGCATGGAACACGGGCCGACCGATCTCTCGGACATCGAGAAGCAGATATACGCGGCAAAAGCCTACGATGTGGATGTGTTGGTGCGGGTTGCCCGCGGCAGCTACAGCGACTATGTCCGGCCCTTCGAACTGGATGCGGCGGGCATCATGGTGCCTCATGTCATGAGTCTTGCCGACGCCCGGAACGTTGTGCGCATGACGCGGTTTCACCCTGTCGGGCGGCGGCCCGTCGACGGCGGCAATGCGGACGGGAAATACTGCAATGTGCCGTTTGTCGAGTATCTGCAGCAGGCGAACGAGGAGCGGTTCGTCATCGTGCAGATCGAGGATCCCGAACCGATGGACGAGCTCGACGCCATCTGTGCGCTGGACGGCATCGACATCATCCTGTTCGGCCCGGGCGATTTCAGTCATGGCATTGGCGCGCCGGGGCAATTTGATCATCCGGACCTGCTGGCAGCGCGGCGGCGCGTGGCCGAGTGCGCCAACAAGCACGGCAAGGTCGCGGGGACCGTCGGCGGCCTGGGAAATCTTCAGGAGCTCATTGACATGGGGTTCCGTTTTGTGAACCTGGGCGCCGATGTGCTTGCCCTGAGTCAGTATTATCAGCAAATATCGGCCGGTTTCCGGGAGCACGAAGCCAGGTACCTCCGGAAGCAGCGTGAAGGGAGATGAGTCATGAACGTCTTGGACATGTTTTCGCTGAAGGGCAAAGTGGCGCTTGCGACCGGCGGCGCGGGTCTCTACGGGCGTCAGATTGTGGAGGCCCTGGCGGAAGCCGGGGCAAAGACGTTTACGGCCGCGCGAAACCGGGATGCTCTCGAGAAAGTGGCGGCCGCGCATCGTGAGCAGGGCTACGACGTGACCGCTTTGCAGTACGATCAGGGCGATGAGGCCTCGATACTCGCGTTGCGCGATCAGGTCCTCGAGCAAGCGGGGACGATTGATGTTCTCGTGAACAATTCGGTTGCGCGGCCCATGAAGAACGGATACCAGAGCGACGCCTCGACCTTCGCTCACAGCATGGCGGTAAACGCGACCGGGCTGTTTGTGATAACCCGTGCGTTTGGCGATATCATGGCCGAAAAAGGCGGCGGCTCGATCATCAACGTGGGCTCGATCCAGGGGCTCATCGCGCCTGACCCGACCATTTACCGGGGCACAACCATGAGCGGCTGGGCCCCCGACTATTTCTTCCACAAGGGCGGGATGGTCAATTTCACGCGGTTCATTGGGAGCTACTATGGACTGAAAAGCGTGCGGTGCAATTGTATCGCGCCGGGAGGATACCGGACGCCGGATCACCCCGAACCGTTTGTGCGCCAATACAGCGACAAGACTTTTCTCGGCCGGCTTGCGGGCGACACCGACCTGAAGGGGATCATCGTATTCCTGGCAAGTGATGCCTCCACTTATATCACGGGGACGACAATTCCGGTTGACGCCGGGTACACGGCCAAGTAGCCTTTACCGAAGCTGGAGCACGATAACGGTTTCGGAGGCCGCCTGCAGGGTGATTCCGGCCGCGTCGTAGAGGGGCGCCGGTGTCTCTTGTCCGGCTCCGGGGGTCTCCGTGGCGGGGGGCGGGGCGGGCGGTTTCGCGTAGGCGCAGATGGTGCATCCCGCAGCCTCCAATCCCTCCAGCGTATACTCGCCGTCCTGCGTCAAGGGTATGCGGGCCAGCAGGTTCACCGGCGTAAGCTCGTAATCCGGCCAATCGAAATCGAGGAGGCTTGTCCCCGGTTCGATTGCCGCAACGATGCCCGTCGCTCCCGGAACGACGCCGGAAACCTGCACCACGACAGTCGAATCGCCGGACAACACGAAATCGCAAGGAGCAGTCTGTCCGCTTCGGGTTTGCACGCTTATGCTTCGCAGTAGTTCGGTGCGTCCAACGCGAAGGCCCTGGAGTTGCAGGATAGTGGGCCCTGCGGGCAAGGACTCGACGAGATACGTGCCATCGCTTTGAACGGAGGCGTCGAAATGCTCTTCGCCGCCGCTGGGGGTTTGGACGCGCGCGACGAGCTTTGCGCCCCGAACGGGCTCGTCATTGAACGTCACCGTGCCCTCCGCTGCCGCATCAAGAGCGCCGAAAGTGAAATCCGCGCTGGTGGTCAGCCCGGTCTCGAGGACCGCCGTGCTGTACATGGTGCGGCGGCGATTGACCGGTTCCATGGCCTCCAGTTGCGCACGCAACTGGACTGTGCCGGGGTCCGCGCCGGAAAAGGTGTAGACTCCGTTCTTTCCCGTCTCGGTGCGAATAGTCTTGCCCGCCGCGTTTACCAACTCGACGGTCTGTTCAGGAACAGGAGAGCCAATGTAGGTGATTATCCCTGTCACGCGCGCCGCTGGTGTGAGCGCGATTTCCAGTGGTGACGCGGTTTCACTGGACACTGGGACGGTGGCAGGTTTGTAGTCCTCGTGCCACACGCTGATTTGGCGTGTGTCCGCGGGCACATCCGCCAATTCGAATTGGCCCGTGGGGCTGGTCTTCACCTTGGCGTCAGCGGTCTCCGGGGAAGGCGGCAGGGACCCCCGGAAAACCTTTGCGTCCGCTATTGGATTTCCCTTGACATCGCGCACGGACCCCCGGTACGTGACCGGCTGGGCGGCTTCCGTGGGCGTTGTTGATGCGGTGCGCGGCCCGCGGTTTTCCGGTGTCCGGGTTTCTCCGGGCATCGCCCCTGGCCGAACCGCGGCGGACGGGTTCTCCGGGCCGGGGGATGGCGCCTCAGCAGTCTCGACGCGGCCCGTCTCTGGAGGTTTCACGGGGGGTTCGGGCGCGCCGCGGCCGGCCATCCATATGGCAATGCCCGCGATGACGGCCACGGCAGCAGCAAGCGGGAGCGCCCATGCGGCAGCAGACTTTCTCTTGATGGTTTCATCGACTTCTAGGCCGGCGGCAAGACGGCGCCCTGCAAGGGGTTCCGCGATGGCCTGTTCAGAGAGCCTGGAAACAAGCGTGGAAGGAACAGGCTCTATCATGTGCGTCGCAAGCAACTCCTTCAGGCGGGACTCGGTGAGGGCTAGCCCTCGGTTTCCCAGCTCTTTTCGCAGCGCCTCGAGGCCCGTCACCCCGTCGGCGATCACACGCTGGCGGTCGAGTCCTGTTTCCTCCGCGATTTCGGACTGAGTCTTGTCATCTATGTATTGGCCGACGAGCGGGATACGTGATTGCCACGGGACAGCGAGCAGGGCCGAGTCGATCTCGGTTTGGAGGGTTTCCCAGTTCACTTCAGTGCTGGGGGGGGCTTTGGGCTCGACGGGAGGCCGTTGGCGTTGGAGACGGATTCGTTGGAGGGCGCGGGTGGTGGCGGCTGCGTGCAACCAGGTTGCGAGATGCGTCTGGGGCCCCGCAGGCGCATGGGCGAGCATCTGGAAGACTTCGATAGTGGCTTCTTCCGTCTCGGATTGGGTGGTGAGAATGCGCCGGCATACGCCATAGACCATTGGAGTGTGGCGCGATACCAATTCCTGGAATGCTTCCCGGTCTTTCGCTTGACGCCATTGCGTGTAGAGCGCGAGATCGTCGGTCTGTGCCATTGCGCACCCCCAAGGCCGTCCTTTTTCCGGCTTGATTATACCCACAAA
>DAOLNV010000046.1:0-8073 GCA_035416745.1 Candidatus Hydrogenedentota bacterium
GTCACCGGCCGCATCGCCCAAGCCCTGACCGAAGCCAACGCGGCCCTCCAGCCGGCCAAAGCGGGCGCGGGCCGCACGAAGATCGAAGGCATGAACCGCAACCGCCGTGACGACGAATTCGTAGACAAAGAATTGACGCTATTGCGCCTCGACCGCACCGACGGTACGCCCTACGTTGTGCTCGTCAATTTCACCGCCCACGAGACCATCATGTCCCCCGACGAGATGCTCATCTCCGCCGGATGGCCCGGTATGATGCAACGCACCGTCGAGGCCGCGCTGGGAGAGGGCGTCACCTGCATGTACACCAATGGCGCCGAAGGCGACATCTCGCCGGCGGGCAGGCAGGGCGGCAGCAATTGGGAACGGGCCGAGAATTTTGGCCAGCGCGTCGGACTGCGAGCGACTGCTTTGGCACGGAGTATCGAGGGAACCGAGGTCGACGCCTTTGCGGTGCGTTCTCTCTGGGTCCAGCTGCCGCCGCGCCAGGCCGCGCCGGAATTTGTTATGATCGCCGGCTCCGAATATCACATCACCGAAGAGCAGTTACAGCAGCTTCTGCCGACAATGTTTCCTGACAAGGCGCCCCTGTACGCGCTGCGCGTCAACGATTTCGCCATGCTGACCCTCCCGGGCGAGCCCATCTGCAAGATCGGGCTGGCCGTGAAGAAGCAATTGGCGGACGGCGGCATCACCTATCCCTGCGTCGCGGGGTTGACCACCGACTATATTGGATACATTCTCACGCCGGAGGAGTATCGCGAAAGCGGCTACGAAGTCACCGCATCGTTCTACGGTGAAACCCTCGGCGATATCATGCTTGCAAAGGCCGCCGAGCTGGCCAAACAAACGGCAAAATAGACCGCTCGGGACAGACACGTCTCCTCCCCCGCGATTCGCCTGCGCCGGCCCTCCAGCACAGTGGACGCCCAAATCATTGCACGACCAGGATGTTGTGTATGGCCAAGCCGCCGATTTTGGCCGTGAGGAGTCCGTCTTTCCAGGTCCATTCGAGTCCCACCTTGTCTGGGGCTGTGTAGCAGCGTGCCGGTTTCTGTGCCAGCGGGACGGTCACCGTGAACGGTCCTGCGTCCGTGACCTGCTCGACCATGTGGCGATTGGGCGCGAGATACCCCCCGCTCCCGCGGTTCACGAACTGAATAAGCAGCCGGCCGTCTTTCTTACGTGCCGACATCTCGACCCACCACGGACCCTGCACCTGCATCACGTCCGCGTCGAGCGCGTCGAGCATATCGCCAACGAACCGGCGCAACAGCGGATAATGGGCGTCGGCATAGCACCCGAACACGGGCCCGTGCACCGCCACGACGCGTCCCTTGCCCAAAGCATAGACCGTAGCGGCCGGCGTTCCCGCAAGATTGAGGGACGGTTCCTGCTGGTTCAACAGCGGCGCCAGTTCGGCCGCGCCGGCCAACTGGACGCGCTGCCAGGGGCCGGATACCCCTACGCAACCGTTGCCGGCAGGAAGCCACCCGGAGCCAAGCTGCCCCTCGGCGTACTTCACGCCCGCAAGATCGGGCATCTGTCTCACCACATGGTTGCCGCTCAAGAGCGCCTTTCCGCCGTTTTCGATATAGCTGCGCAACGTGGCGGTGGCTTTCTCGGAGAGGCCGTTCTGTTCCGGCACGACCACGACGGGGTAGTGCGTTCCGCGTTCGATAAACATCTCTTCGTTCAGGATGTCCGCCGAATACCCGTTTTCGAGGACCGCATGCAATGCCCCCTCCATGGATTCGTTGCGCGACCCGAAATTGAAGAGCGGATCGTTGCCGAGATAGTAGTGCGTCTCGCTATGGAGAATCGCGACCTGCGGCACCGTCTCCGTGAGGAAAGAGTACTCCTTCCGCGCGCGGCAGAACTCGGCCACCTCGGCGAGGATATCCTGGTGCCAGGCCGTGAGCCGCCCCGACCGTTGCGGTACGTCGTAGAAGAACACCGAGCCGCCTTGTGCGAGCGTTCCCGCTACCTCCTGGCACAAGTGGACCGGCGCCTTCGTTGCCCACGGCTGGTCGCCGGTACGGAGGAAGGTCCACGCCATGAGATTCCAAGGGAGTCCCCGGCTGGCGAGGAACCGCGCCTCGGCACATGCCCGCTCGGCGCCGAACGAGGGGTCGAAATCGCCGCTCAGGTAGTCCACGGGCGCCGTGATGGGTTCGGGCTGGCGCACACTGTACATCCAGTTGCTGCACACCGCGATGCCGGGTTTCCGCGCGTGGAGCGCTTCGGTGAACTTGCGCACGTGGTCAGTGAACAGGCCGCGGTGGCACGCCAGCCACTCGAACCAGTGGGCATCGCCCGCCTTCTTGGGAATCTCGGCTACGCCCGTGCGTGTGGTGAATTCCGCCGTACACCGCTCACACCAACACGGCCGGCTCGCCCAATTCTCGCCGTCGATCCAGACCCCGTCGATGTCGTACATGTCCACGACCTCGATCAACTGAGGAATCATCAACTCCTGGGTGTAGCCGCTTAGCGGGCAGGTATAGTTCTTGTCTTTCTGGCCGTCAGCATGAACGTTCGCCCACTCGGGATGCAGCTCGACGGCCCGGGTGTCCCACACGCCTGAATAGTGGATCGACAGTGGAATATCCATGTCGCGGGTGACGTCGCGCCAGATTTTGAGCGCATCATTGACGATGCCCGGCGATGGCGAGCCGATCTTCGTCGGATAACCGGTGTACCCGGGGTGACCCTTACAGTCGTACTGCACGTAGTCCGGCCGAACCCTCTCCAATCGTTCGCGGATATGCTCATACGTAGTTTCGCGGCCAAGTTCGGTGTCTCCGGCGTTCGGGTGCAGGTCATAATGTAGTCCAAAAAACGCCGTTGCAGGCCATTTGGCGGTCTCGGGCCCGGCGGCGGCTTCCTGTGCGGCAAAAACCATGCATGCGGCAAGACTCAACATCATCGACTCCTCCTTGAAGAGTGCGCCGCCCCCGGAACCGCCGGCGGCAGCAGACACCGTTCTGAGCGCCAACGGCGCGTCACATACCAGCCTGGCCCAAAGGACCAGGAAATCGAAACCGAGACTGCCAACAGGGCGGAAGGCCCGAAACATCGATATGCTTGACATAGCTGGCCGAACGGTTTCCTGTCTTGGTTGCGGTTACGCCGCGCCGGATACGTCCGCGCCTGCTAGCATTTGGTCTTCCGCCTGCGCTACAGCGCTTTCAGCGCGTCTTCAAACGGCTCATACACGTCTTCCGAAAAAAGAACGAAGCGCACATGCTCAATCCCTTGGCGGGACTGAAGAAAGTCCTCGACGGTCTCGAGGGCGATTTCCGCGGCGTCCGGAATGGGATACCCGTACACACCGCAGCTAATGGCGGGAAACGCAATGGTTTTCACAGCATTCTCAAGGGCGACCCCGAGGCTGCGGCGGTAACAGCTCGCCAGTTTCCCGGGTTCGCCGTGTTCGCCGTCACGGTATACGGGGCCGACGGTATGGATCACGTATTTGGCCGGAAGGTTGCCGCCCGTGGTGATCTTCGCATCGCCCGTTTCGCATCCGTTGAGCTTGCGGCATGCCTCGAGGATGGCCGGGCCTCCAGCGCGGTGGATGGCCCCGTCGACGCCCCCGCCGCCGAGAAGGCTCTTGTTGGCCGCGTTAACGATGGCGTCGACGTGCTCTTTCGTGATGTCGCCCCGGATGGTCTCGATAGTGGCGGCTCCGACCTTTTTCTGCATGGCACACCTCCTGTTGAGTAACACCGTAGAGAAGAGTATAGCATACGATTCTGGAGAAGTAGTGCCATTGAACATGGCCGTTCGCTAAGGTGTATATTCAACGTGTGGAAATACCAAATGGCCGGGTCCTCGAAAAGAGTCCGTGGCCATGCGTGCGAAAGAGGAACCATCAACATGAAATGCCTTTCGGCAGTGGCCGTCGCGCTGACCATGCTTGCGGGCTGCAATGCAATGCACAGGGAAATCACGATACCCAGAGCCAGGCTCCAGGAGATGGTCGACAAAAAGTTCCCTTACGACAAGAATGCCGTGGTGGCCCGCTTCAAACTCGATTCGCCCGAGGTTTATTTCGCCGGCTCGAACATCGGCATGAAACTGAATTACTACGCCAGCCTCTTCGACAAGGAACTCCAGGGAAACGCCGATTTCAACGGACGCCTCGCATACAAACCCGAGGAAGGCGCCTTCTATCTCACGGATTTCGATATTGTCGACATCACGATCAACCAGGCGAATTTCTCGCATGAGGACCAGCTCAAGACGGCTATACTCAAGGTGGTCAACAACTATCTCGATGGATATCCCGTCTACCGTCTCGACGAAGCCGGGTTCAAGCAGAAGCTCGGCAAACTCTTGTTGAAAGAAGTCCGTGTCGAGGGCGAGAGCCTCATCGTGGTCATGGACGTGGGCAGCTGAGCCGCGGACGGTAACGCTGCAACAGAGACGCCGCTCACTTGTACCCCATCGCACTGCGTTGGCGCTCGAGAAATGCCCGCACAAAGGGCGTCGCCGGCTCGTGCAGGATTGCGCCCGGCGTGCCGATCTGGTGGCATGTGCCGTCTTTGAGCACGGCAACGCGATGGGCCAGGGCAAGCGCTTCTTCCTGATCGTGAGTCACGTAGATGGCCGTGATGCCCAGGCGCGACTGCAGTTCCGCGATGTGTTGCCGGGTGCTGAACCGCAGCTCGGCATCAAGGTTGCTCAGAGGTTCGTCGAGCAGCAGAATGCGCGGATGCACCGCAAGGGCGCGTGCGAGGGCCACGCGCTGTTGCTGGCCGCCGCTCAACTCGGTCACGTCGCGTTTCCCCATCCCAGCCAGCTGGACAAGTTCAAGCGACTCCTCCACGCGCGACACCATCTCGGGTCCGGCCATTTTGCGCGCGCGCAGTCCGAACGCGACATTCTCGAAGACGTTCATGTGAGGAAACAGCGCGTAGCTCTGAAACACCATGGCCGCATTGCGTTTCTCAGGGGCCAGATGGGTGACGTCGCGGCCGTCAAACAAGACCGTGCCCGAGTCGGGGGTCTCGAGGCCGGCCGCGATGCGCAAGGTGGTCGTTTTGCCGCACCCGCTCGGGCCCAGCAGCGCGAAAAACTCCCCCTCGGCAATGTCGCACGTGAATTCACGAATGCCGCCGCCCTCGGGGAAAATGCGCGATACGCTATGGAACTGCACCGAACTCATGGCGCCCCGTACACCTCGGCTTTCCACCGGTTGATGCGAGCCTTCTCATTCCGGGCGAACTCGCGCCAGTCGATGTCCATGGCGTCGATGGTCTGCGCCACCATCCATTGGGGCAGGGTTGCGGGGTCGATGTCCGTTCGCGCGGGCACCTTCGCGTACGCCCGGGCCTGGCGCGCCAGGGCCTCCGCGGTCGTTACAAACTCATAAAACCGCTCCGCCCATTCGCGATGAGGCGCTCCGTCGACAATCGCGATGCCTTCGGTAATAACCGGCGTGTCAGGCGGCACAACGGTGTCGAGCGGGTAGCCGTTGCGCTCGCGCTGCAGCGCAATGTCTGCCATGAGCCACACACTCACCATCTCTTCATTGCGCTTGAGGTGATCGTACAGCAACTGAGGATTCCCGAGATATGCCTTTGTGGCATTGTTGAGACGCTTCAACCACGCGATACCCTCGTCTTCGGACGGCGCGCGCAGCATCATCGCGCAGAGGAAGGTCCGCATCGTCCCCGACGGCAGCGGTTCACGGAGGGCGATCTTCTGATGCCACCGGGGTTCGAGCAGCTCATCCCAGGTCTGTGGCACAGTCTCTTTGGTCCGCCCGCGGTTGTTGAACACGATCGCCAGCGGGGAGAGATAGGTGCCGTACCACCGGTGCTCGCTGTCACGGTACGGCGCGCCGACGTTGTCCGCCCATGAGGGTTTGTAGGGCGCGAGCAACCCCTCTTCCGCGGCTTGTATGAACATCGAGGACGGCGCCCCCCACCATACATCGGCCTGGGGATTGTTACGTTCGCTCTTGATGCGCTCGTAGACCTCCTGCGAGCCCATATCGAGGCACTGAACATCCACTTCGGGGTACGCCGCCTCGAATTCCGTTTCGTAATCGCCCAACACGTCGGGGCCGTGCGGACTATATACCAGCAAGACATCTTTCGATTCTGAACACCCTCCAAGAAGGAAAAGGGCAGCCAAGAGTAGCCCGAAACAGCCAAGAACCAGGACAGAGGCGTCTGCGCGCCCCGAGAGATGCTTCCCTTGTATTAGTCTCGTCTTTGTTTGTTGTTGCGTCACGCCGCGCCCTCCGCGATTCTGCGCAATTCCTCCATCTCCGCCGGGATGGTTTTCGGTTCGGCCACGTGCCGCGAGACCGTCGCGATGTCCTTCACGCCGTTGCCCGTGAGCAGACAACAGACACGCGCTCCGCCAGCAGTCTCTTGGAGGTGCGCGAGCGCCGCAATCACCACCGCGCATGTGGGCTCGCACAGCAGCCCCTCGGTGCGGGCCAACAGCAGCAGGCCGTCCATGATCTCCTCATCATTCACGGCAACGGCGGTCCCGCCGGTCTGGCGCACAGCCGGCAAGGCGGTGTGCCCGTCGAAGATGATATCGTCCGCGATGCCCCCGGCAATCGTTTTGGGGTCCGGCCACGGGTGTTCGAGGGTTTCAAGAAACGGCGTGTCTTGCTCAATCGCTTTGACGAACGGCGCGCACCCGGAAGCCTGTACTCCGCACATGCGCGGCATGCGCTCTATGACGCCCATTCGCTGGAGGTCGAGAAATCCCCGCCATACGCCCCCGAGAAGCCCGCCGCCTCCCACGGGCGCGACAATCCAGTCCGGGAGTTCGCCCTCCGTCTGATGGTACAATTCGTAGGCGATGGTCTTGGCGCCCTCCACGTTGAATGGCTCGTACAGGCCCGCCGTCGAGAGATGGTACCATCCGAAAGCCGCACAGGCCTCGAGACACAATTCAAACACCCTGGCCGCGGACGGCTCGTCCACCCGCATGGCCGTCGCGCCATACGATGCCGCTTGGGCGGCCTTCCCGCCGCCCGCCTGGCCGTGCATGAGCAGGATCGCGCGCATGCCCGCCCGCGCGGCATACGCCGCGGCCGCACACGCCACGTTTCCCGACGAAACCACGGCAACCGTGTCTTTTCCGAGTTCCCGCGCGTGGCTGATTCCCACCGATACCTGGCGGTCCTTGAACGAGCCCGTGGGGTTGACCATCTCGTTCTTCAGCAGGACCTGGTCGAAGCCGAAGCGTTCCGCCAAATGTGCCGCGTCAACAAGGGGTGTCGCGCCTTCTTCCAGCGATACGACGCACTCGGGGCCGGCAACGGGCAGAAAATCCGCATAGTCCCACATCGATAAGGGAGGGCACTCGAGAATCTCGAAAGCGGGCGTTGCCAGAAATCGCAGGCTCATCGGCGCGCCCGCCGCGCTCTTCGGGTAACCGGTCATCGCAAAAGGCGCACGTTCCCCCGTTTCGTAGCAGTAGAAATCGAATCGGTCTGACAAGGCTGCGTGTTCGTTCATAGTCCTCGCTCAGTGCGGGCGCGTCTGTGCGCGTTTCAGTGCGGTCCGGAAAAAGGTCCGGTAAATCCTAAACGAATCGCGAATCTTGTTGAAGTGGGAAGAGCGGTTACCTTCCTCGTAAATGGTCTGGATGGGTTCCGCGACAAGCGTGTAGTCCTCGCGCGCCGCCTTGATCAGAATGGCCATCTCCGTTTCGTACCGTCCGCCAGGAATGGTCTTGAGCACGTCCTCAAGAAAACGGCGCGAATGAATGCGATATCCCGATTGGGTGTCCGTGATCGTCTGTCCAAGCAAAAGCTTCGTCAAGAACGCCGTAAGCGAGTTTCCGAACCAGCTCGCCAACGGAATCTCGCCGCGCGTGAACGTGCGCGTTCCGACGACCAGATCAGCCTCATGCTCCAAGAAAGCCCTGTAAAGATGCGGCAACTCGGAGGGGTTGTGCTGGCCGTCGGCATCAAGAATCGCCACCGCCTGGATTCCGGGTTCCTTGAGGGCCGTTTCGAACCCCGCCAGCATCGCGAATCCCTTGCCCCGGTTCTCGGAAAACGTCACAACCGTCGCGCACAGCCCGTCCACCGAC
>DAOLNV010000046.1:8173-25992 GCA_035416745.1 Candidatus Hydrogenedentota bacterium
GCCGACGGTTCAGATGTCGACGTTGACATCTCTTCGGGAAACGTCAAGATCAGCGGAACCGACAAGGACGGCGGCACTGTGAATGTGAACGTCGACCGGGGATCAGCAACCGTCACGTCTGAAGACGGCACAACGACCGCCGTCGTCGGCGCGGCCGCCAAGATCCCCGATGATTTTCCGAAAGACGTGCCGCAGTACGCAGGGATGGAAGTCCTCGCCGTGCAGCAGGATTCGGCCAGCGGCTCGGTCAGCGTTACCGCCCAATCTAAAGACGCCGTGGCCAAGATCGTCGCGTATTACAAGAAAGAGGCCGAGGCGAACGGCTGGGCCCAGGAATCCGAGATGAACCAGGCCGGCACGATGCACATGCTCGTGTACACCAAGAGCGGCCGGAACTTGAACCTCGTGCTCATGGGCGGCGACGACGGCACCCAGATCCAGTTGACCATCGCAAAAGAGTAGCGCTGCCCGCCTCAGCAGTGCTCGAGGTAGGCGGCCTTGACCTTCTCGAGAAACACGTGTTGATCGGTCGCCCACCACGCATCCGAAAAGATCTCGACCTCGATATCGCCCGTGAATCCCGCCCGCTCGACCCAGGATCGAATACCCCGGATATCGATGCAGCCTTCGCCCATCAGGCCCCGGTCGTTGAGCAGATCGCGAGTCGGCGTACGCCAGTCGCACACGTGAAACGAGAGAATGGTCTTGCCTGCCCGGCGGATTTCAGCCTCGAGCCTCGAGTCCCACCAGACGTGGTACACGTCGACTGTCACACCCACGTGATCGTCGCTGAGTTTCGCGGCCATATCGTTGGCATCCGTCAACGTATTCACGGCCGACCGCGCATCCGAGAACATGGGATGGAGGGCCTCGATGGAAAGTTTGACGCCGGCCGCTCTGGCGTCGGGCAGGACCGCCGCGATGCCGTCCGCGATCTGTTTGCGGGCTTCGTGGAGCGGCATGCCGGGTACCGCGCCGCAGACCAGCACGATGAGCGGCGCGCCGATGGCATGAGCCTCGTCGATCGCGCGGCGGTTGTCGTCGAGGGCGTTCCGGCGCTCCTCCCCCGACGCGGCAGGGAAGAATCCGCCCCGGCACAGACTGGTCACGCGCAATCCCGAATCCTTGAGCATGCGCGCCGATTCCTGCACGCCCTGCGGTTCAAGCCACTGGCGCCACACCGTCACGGCGGGCACGCCCGCCTTCCGGTAGTTGTCAAGACACTCGGCTAACGACCACGGTTTCGTCGTAATCGTGTGAATGCACAATCGCGAGAAATCGGTGAGCTTTTCCGCCATTTCGGATACTCCTTAGTCAAGGTCCGGCACGTCGACCCAGCGGCGCTCATGCCAGGACCGGTGCCCGAGTTCCGCGAGCTGCACGCCCTTCGCCCCCTCCTTGAGGTCCCACCGGAACGGTTCGTCTTTCACCACGTGCCGGAGGAAGAGTTCCCACTCGGCTTTGAACGCGTTTTCATAGACCTGGTTGTCGGGCATGCGCATCCAGTTCGCGTAATAGTCGATAGGACTGGGAATGTCGGGGTTCCAGACCGGTTTCGGGGTTACCGAATGCGGCTGGACATAGCACTCGCGGAGCCCCGCGACGGCAGAGCCTTTCATCCCGTCAACGTGAACCGTCAACAGGTCGTCGCGCCGCACCCGCGTGCACCACGACGAATTGAAGTGACAGATGATGCCGCGGTCCGTGATGAACGTGGCGTAGGCGGCGTCGTCCGTGTCGCAATCGAAGGGAGCGCCGTTCTCGTCCCGGCGTTTCTTGACATGGGTCGCGCCTACGCAACAGACCGAGGTGATGTTGCCGAAGAGGTTGTCGACAAGATAGCGCCAGTGGCACAGCATGTCGACGATGATGCCGCCGCCCTCGGCCTTGCGATAGTTCCACGACGGACGCTGCATCGGCTGATCCTCGCCCGTGAACACCCAGTAGCCGAACTCGCCGCGCACGGCCAGAAGCTCGCCGAAGAACCCCGTGTCCAGCAGATACTTCAGCTTGAGAAATCCCGGAAGCCACAGCTTGTCCTGCACCACCCCGTGCTTCACGCCCGCCTTCTTGGCAAGTTTGTACAGCTCATAGGCTTCCTTCGAGTTTGTGCCCGTGGGTTTCTCGCAGTAGACGTGTTTCCCGGCGTCGATGGCCTGTTTCACGCATTCGTACCGCCGCAGCGTCGTCTGCGCATCGAAATATACGTCATACCTGCTGTCAGACAGTGCCGCACCGAGTTCCGTGGTCCACGGCAGGCCGCCATGCGCCTGGGACAGCTTCTCGAGCTTGGCCGCGTTGCGCCCGACCAGCATGGGCTCGGGCATGATTGTCTCATCCGCGCCAACCTTGACCCCGCCTTGTGCGCGAATGGCCAGGAGCGACCGGATCAGGTGCTGATTGGTCCCCATCCGTCCCGTGACGCCGTTCATGATGATGCCCAGCTGATGAGTTTTCATTGCGCAATCCTCTCTTTTGGCACGCCTCGCCTTACCCGCATTCTCTACGCGAAAAACGTCAGATACGGCCCGCCTTTGATCTCACGCTGCAGATATACCGCCAGTTCCATGGCATGGTAATCGCCCCACATCGACGATTCGCCGAAAGGCACCTTTTTCCCGCGAGGCACGTAGTCCCATCCATTCGGCCGGTGATAGACCGAGTGCAGAATCAAACCGTGATGCGCCGGTTTCTCCGAGAGGTACGGCGGCGCAAACAGGGTTTTCGCGACGGTCAGTCCCGCCTGGTAGTACTTCTTCCCTTCACCTTCGATATCCAGCACATGCCCCAGCCGCAACAATCCCTGAGCGGAGATCACAGCCGCCGAACTGTCCACGGGCTCGTAGGGATTGTCCGGCTTCGAAGGTTCTTCCAGATGACGCGGCATCCTGGCCAGACCCGGCGCGCCCGTGTCCCAATACGGCACGCCGTCCGCCGGGGTGTTGGCAATGTAGAAGTCGGCGGTCGCTGTCGCCGCTTTGAGCATCATGTTGCGGATGGCCTTGCCGTCCCCGATTTGCTCCAATTCGCTGTCGCTGAAGGTATCCAGGCACTCCAACTCCTCGGCGTATCCCAGTATCACCCAGGCAAGGCCGCGCGTCCACGTGGTAAACGGCGAATATCCCTGTTGCGTGCTCGGACAGCGGTACTTGCCGTCCTTGGTGTTGAAGATGCTTTCGTGCGCGACCCGTCCCCGCACGTCGTACCGGTCCCGCCCCTCGCCATAGTACACATTGTACTGCGCGGTTGCCGCGGCATGCAGAATGCCGCGTTCCAACAGCGAAATGCGCGCATCGTTCTCGCCCATAAGACAGTGGCCGAGCTTGTGCGCGAGCATGAGCGAACGAACGGAGCGAATTGTATCGCTGAACAGCGAATGAGGACCGTTGAACGAGTAAATGTAGCCGGGACCGTAATACAGAGGGGTCCAGCGCGCCGCCTGGACCGCCCCCGAGACCTTCAACGCCATTTCGTAGAAGTGCATCGAATCAGGCGTCTCGAGTGTGCGGCCCTCTATCGCCAGGCGACGCAGGTTGCCGTACGTGGATATGTTGTTGAACCCGTGGTCATGCACTCCGATGTGGCTGACGTGCGGCGCCATATATCGGATGGTGTTCCCGCGGCCCATCGTAAAGAAGGCCGAGTCGTCCGTCGCGTCGAACTGCAGAATCTGGCACCCGAACTGAAACCCCTGGGTCCATTCCGTCCAGCCCCGCGCCGTGTACTTGCCTTGCCGCGTGAACACCGGCGAACCCGCCGCAGGGTCCCACGCCGTGTTCAACGCATGGATCTTCTTTCCGGACAGCTCGAAAAAGCGCTCCAATGCTTTTTCGAAACTCTTCGGAGTCAAACGACGATCAATCTTCACGGTGCTTCCCCACTTCCTTCAGAGAGACTCCTCTCCTCTTTGGCATAGCGCACCCGCTGAACTCAAATGATAGCCAATAAGACCGGTGTGGGACAATTCAGGGGCCGTAGCTACCCAAACGGAAATTCTGGGGGCTCTCAAAGACGTACGGAGCCGGCGGTATCAGTGGCATTGACAGACGATGCCGATGAGGGTACGGGGATGGGGAGACGCCAACATCCCGCTGTGTGGAGGGGAGTTCCGTGCGGCTTGATTGTTGTGGTGCTGCTTGGCTATCCCTCGATTGCCACGGTTTCGGTCCGTTCATCGTGTATCAGGGCAAGCGGTCTAGTACGACCCTAAGCTTGAGAAATACGCCGCCTACGGCCGGTTCGGCGGGGTCGGATGCCAAGCCGCCCGGACAGAATCTTCGGATTTTGTCCACTGGAGCGAGCCGGGGTTGGTGATTGCGCCTGATGAACGCGATGGTCCCAATACGCGGTTTTGCGGCATCAGCGTCGACCTCCGCGAAGGCATCTATACCGGAATGCTGTGGATGTTCTGGATCGAGCACACGAACGTGGGGCGGATTGATTTTCAGCTGTGCCACTCACGTGACGGCAAGACTTGGGTCCGCGATCCGGAGCGGATCGTGTTTGTACCTCTGACTATTGCTTCAGCCACTTTTCGAGCCATGCGATAGCGTCGTCTTGAGCCGGTATTTTAAGCGAATGGGGTTCGTCGTAATAGTTGCAGACGAACCGGTCCGCGGCGCCCATTTTCCCGTAGACGGCGGCGATCTTCTTTTCGGCCGCCTGCATGCCCTCGAGCGTAAACAGCGAATCCTTGAGACAGTTGATAACCATGAGCGGGTTGGGAGCGTTGAGGGTCACCACGTCGGGGAGGTCGAGGAAGTTGTGCTGCCGGGGCACGTAAACCATCCATGTGTGCGAATGGACGTGGTCGTACAGCAGTCCGCCGTAGGTGGTCATCCAGCCCGCGACAACGCCGCACTTGATGCGCGGGTCGAGAGCGAAAAGATGGGCGCTCCGGAAACCCCCGATCGAAAGGCCGAGGCACCCGATCCGCCCGGGATCCACCTCGGGGCGTGTCACGAGATAGTCCACACTCGCGCGGTCGCCCTGAAAGAGAATGCCGGGCCAGGTGGTGCCTGCGGCAAACATGGTCTTGGCCATCAAATCTTCGTGACGGGCGGCGACGGGATTGAAGAGCTGCACGTAATCGTTGGTTCCCGGCTCCTTATCCCGTAACTGTGCGGCAAAATGGCTCGGAATCTGGGTGACATCCAGGCGCTGCGCGCCAAAATAGAACGCGTCGGGCACAAGGACGACAAAACCGTGCCGCACGAGTTCATCCGCAAACGGCCGCCCCCCGTACGTGCCGTTGATGAGGTCCTGAAGCGCCTGCACCGGGTTCTCGGTCCCGGTAATCTTCTCTTTGCCGTAGTAATAAAAGCCGCTGTGACAATGCAGAGCCACCACGGCGGGGGCGGGCGCGTCGAGTCCGTCGGGAATGAGCAGAAAAGCCTCGGTCGCCCGGTCCGCCGCGATGTTATACCGAACGAGATGGCAGGTGTAACCGTTTTTCTTCACGGTTTCGAGGATTTCGGCGTTGGGCGCGGAAGGAACGGGGTCGTAGGAGAGGAGCTCATGCATCCGGTCGCGCCCCTGCCGCCGCCATGCGTCCGCGTCGGGCCAGTCCTGGGCGAGATACGAGAGGGGAAACGCGGAGCGTCCGGCGTAGTCCTCGAACATGGGAAAGAAATTGCCCACGTCGCTCCTGGGCTCGCGGGCGTCCGCGGCGCACAGCGCCAGGGGCAGGCAAATCAACAGCGAGGTGGCCATAGCGGATCTCCTGTTCTCTTTGAGATGTTCGAGTTTCCTCTGTACGCCTTTGGCTGCTGAAATACGCGCGCTTTTTCGGCAGGACCGCGTCCGCTCGCGACGGATTGCGTTAGCCCGGGCGGCTCTCGGCGCTGCGCTAGACCTTGGCCAGCGTTTCGCCCGTTGCGAGGCGCATGATGCGTTCCTGATCGGCTTCGGCGCGCGGCAATTCCCCAGCCAGATGCCCCTCATGCATGACGAGAATGCGGTCGCACATGCCCAATACCTCGGGCAATTCGCTCGAGATCATCAGGATGCAAACACCGTTGCGGACCAGCTCGTTCATCAGCTTATAGATCTCCACCTTCGCCCCTACGTCGATACCGCGCGTGGGCTCGTCGAAGATCAGCACCCGGCAATCCGTGAAGAGCCACTTGGCCAAAACGAGTTTCTGCTGGTTGCCGCCGCTGAGGTTCTGGGCTGTCTGCTCGATCGTAGGGGTCTTGATGCGCAGTTCGTCCACGTATTTGAGGGTCACCTGCCGTTCACGCCCGCGGTCCACAAAAAGAAACTTGACCAGGTCCTTCAGATTGGCCAGGGTCGTGTTTTCGCGCACCGTCATGCCCAGCACAAGACCCTGGTTCTTGCGGTCCTCGGTGAGCAATCCGATCCCCTGGCGGATGGCATCCTGGGGCGAGGTGACGGTAATGGGAACGCCATTCAAAAACAGTTGGCCGGCTTCGATCTTGTCGGCGCCGAAGATCGCCCGGGCAACCTCGGTGCGGCCCGCGCCAACCAGTCCCGTCAACCCCATGAGCTCCCCCTTGTGCAGACTGAAACTGATGTCCTGGAAAGAGCCGCCGATGGACATATGCTCGACACGAAGGACCTCTTCGCCGCGCTCAAAATGCTCCTTGGGTAACTCGTCCTTGAGTTCACGGCCGACCATCATGTGGATGATGTCTTCGCGGCGCATGTCGGAAACGTCGTGGGTGCCGATGTACTGTCCATCGCGCATAACGGTGACCCGGTCGCCTATCTCGAAGATCTCTTCGAGGCGGTGCGAGATATAGATCATGCCGATGCCGTCTTTCTTCAGCCCGCGAATCAGGTCAAACAGCGCCTTGAGTTCGTGATCGGTAAGCGTGGCTGACGGCTCGTCCATAACAATGACTTTCGAGCTGAACGACAATGCCTTGGCGATCTCGACGATCTGCTGCTGAGCGACGCTGCATTCATTGACCGGCTTGCGCACATCGAGATCGGTGCGCACCCGCCCGAGAAGTTCGCGAGCGTCTCGGTACATCTTCGACCAATCGATGAAAGGCGTTTTGCCCAGGCGAGGCTCGCGCCCCAGGAAGATATTCTCCGCCACGCTGAGGAATGGACTCAGATTGAACTCCTGGTAGATCATGCTGATGCCAAGCTGCTGGGCCTGGTGCGGCGAGGTAATGGCGACCGGCTCTCCCGATAGGCGGATCTCCCCGGAGTCCATCGGGATCGCGCCTGCCAGAACCTTCATGAGAGTGGACTTTCCCGCGCCGTTCTCGCCCACGAGGCAATGCACCTCGCCGGGGCGAAGGGTCAGCTGGCCGTGATCCACCGCCAAAACGCCCGGAAAGCGCTTGACGATATTCTGCATCTCCAGGACATACTCGCTCATCGGCACGACTCCATCGAGGGTTTTCCGAGGCGTTAGCCTACCCTTTTTGATTCCAGGTTCGCAAGGAGGCTGTGCCCGCGGTTGCCGGTCAGGTTTCCCAGTCGCCGAAGTTCCGGCGAATCAGGAGGTACAGGAAAAACGGCCCGCCGATAAACGCCGTGATAATACCAATGGGGGTTTCGCCGGGGAAAACGACGCGGGCGAAGATGTCGCACAGACACAGGAAAGCCCCTCCCGCGGCAAACGAAAGCGGCATCAGCAGACGGTGACGGGACCCCGTCAGGCTGCGCACGGCATGGGGCACGATGAGTCCCACAAAACCTATGGGGCCGGCTTCCGAGACAATCACGGCGGTCAGCAACGAACCAAGAAGAAATGTGGTGGTCTGGAGACGGCGGACGTTTACGCCGCGCCCCTGGGCCACCTCGGCGCCGAACCCCAGTTGGTCGAATTTCGGGGCCTGCAACAGAAGAATCAGGCTGCAGGGCAACACCCCGGCAGCCAACGTCGCCACCGGCTCATAACCGATGACGTCGACCCCGCCCATCAGCCAGCGCTCCATCATGGCCAGCATGCCGGGGTCCGACAGGAACCGCACGAGCATCATGCCGGCGTTAGAGAGCATCCCGAGAGTGATACCCGCCAACAGCAGAACCGACGACGAGACATGATGCCTGCGCACGGCCATGAGGTAGATGAGGGAAACGTCAAGCAGCGCGAAAACAAACGCAAACACCTGTACGGGCGAGAAACCCCAGAGCGCCACGGTCAGGCCGATCGAACGCATCAAAACGCTCGCCGTGTACGCCCCGAATGCCCCCGCGCTGGCCACTCCCAGGGTGTAGGGAGTAGCGAGCGGGTTACGCAGAAGCGCCTGGAACACGCAGCCCGCCAGGGCGAGGCCGCCACCGGCAAGCAGCGCCGCCAGAGTCCGGGGAAGCCGGTGCTCGACCACAATCGCCAGCTCGGGGGATTCGGCCAGCGTGCGGCCCGCGCGCCAATCCCGCCACGCGGTGGCGAGGCTGATGGATTCGCTGCCGATGCCGATGCTGGCAACGACCGCCGCAAGCGAGGCCGCCACCAGCGCGAGCGCGACAATGCCCGTATGACGCCGTTTCATGGCTCCGCTCCCCTGGCCGCCCCCGGTTCAGGACATACCAGCGGCGTGCCCGTAATGGGGTGTTCGGTCACCATGATGGACGACTCGTACGCCTCGGACAGCAGTTCCGATGTCAGCACCTGTTTCGGCGTCCCCTGTGCGGCGATACGGGCCCGCAAGGTCATGAGAACGAGATGGTCGCAGAATTGCCCCGCGACGTTCAGATCGTGGGTCACGACCGCCACGCCATATCCGTTGCCGGCCAACTCGCGCAGGAGCGTGAAGATCTCAGCCTGGTGGTGAATATCGAGGGCCGCGGTAGGCTCGTCCAGCAACAGCAGATCGGGTTCCTGCGCCAGGATGCTGGCGAGAAGGACCCGCTGCCGTTCGCCCCCGGACAGCGTGCCGAAATCGCGATGACGCAGTCCCTCGGTTTCGGTCTCGCGCATGCATCGTAACGCGACTTCGCGGTCGCGTGCGGACGGCGCTCCCAGAGGCCCGAGCCGCGGATACCGTCCCAGGAGCACAACCTCGAAGGCGGTCAGGGCGAACGCCGGGGTGACGGTCTGCGGCAGGAAGGCCAGCATCTTGGCGCGCTCACGGTTGCTGACGGCGCGCAGCGGCAGGCCGTCAAGCAACACCTCCCCATTATCGGGATGCAGGAATCCGCAGAGGATGCGCAAAAACGTGCTCTTCCCTGACCCGTTGGGCCCGATGACACCCACCACCTCGCCGCCGCTTACGACCGCGTCGACACTGGCGAGGACAGGAGCCTCGGCCACATACGAAAACGATACGGCTTGTGATTCAAGGCGTCTGCCCATGATTCCTCAACGTCATTTCGAGGTCAGGATACAACAACGAGGCCAGCTTCGCCGCGATCTCCGGCGCGCGAGGTCCCGGGCGCAACGCATGGGATTCGGTCACAAGAAAGAGCCGGTTATTCTGCACGGCCGGCAGCGAGGGCATTTGTTGCCAATCCGCGATGTACTGCGCTTTCAAGTCTTCCGAGAGCGATTCGCCGGCATGGAACTCGATGACGGCCTCGGGGGCGCGCATGACCACCGTCTCTTTTGACGCTTCGATGTACGGCTGTCCGGCATCCTCATACAAATTGTCGCCGCCCGCCGCGGCAACAAGCTCCGACACGAACGACGTGCCGCCAACCGTGTGAAAATTGGCCATGTCGTGCAACTGGCGGCCCGTGAGGATGAGCACTTTCGTGCGGGGCCTCGACGCCACGGCATCCCGAGCCGCTTCGAGGTCAGCGTCGAACGCCTGCACCAGGTCTTCCGCCTCTTTCGGACATCCCAGGCGCGCGCCGATGAGCCGCATGCCTTCCCGGATGGTGTCGAGGCTGTCCATGTTGACCCGGAGCAGTTCAAAACCCCGTATCTCGGCCAGTTCGGTCACCCGTTCATGTTCGCCTTGCACAATGACCAGATCGGGCTTCAGGGCAGTGACTTTCTCGAGGTTGGGGTTCTGCCATCCGCCCACGCGTTCAAGACGTTCGGTTTCGGGAGGGAAATCGCAAAAATCCGACACTGCTATGACCTGGCTGCCTTTCCCGAGGGCGAACACGGTTTCGGTGATGTGAGGCGCAAAGGTGATGATACGTTCACTGGGAGCAGGCGTGTCGAGCGGCGGAAAGGCCTGCGTGCCAGCTACGGCGCTATCCCCCGCCGGGACCTCAACCTTGCCTCCGCAGCCTTCGCAAAGAGCCAAGAGGCCGGCGGCAGACACGCAAAGCGCAGCTCTTACGAGCGCGTTGCGGCGGCGCCTTTCTTGCATCGGTTTCACCGGTATCGCGCCTCCCAGCGGCTGGGGTTGGGTCAAAAGCGGGGCAGCCTCATACGTGCGCGGCTGCCCCTGACGAAATCCGTTACGAAAGTTTTGCCAGACGCGCCCCGACCTCGTCCGCGAAGTGCTGGATGTACTCCTGCACGTAGACGGCCGGGTCCTTGCCGGGGTCCGCTACGAGGGGAGTCAGGTCCATGGCGAAATTCATGCCGGTGGTCACATCCACGCCGTGGGACGCAAAATACGTTGCATGTGCTTTGCGGCGGCCCATGGTGGCCAGGTCGTAGCGCTTCCCGCCGCAAATCTGGGAGTCGAATACGCCGAGCAAGGCCGCCTGAAGGCTTTCGTGAGCCGACGCGTCCATGGCCACCTTATCCGCGTCGCACAGCCAGTCGAGGTCGCGCCACACCTCGCAGCCGAGGAGCCGCTTGGGACGGTCGGCCTTCGGTAACGCGCGGATGGCCTCGATGACCTTCAGCGTGACGCCGACGTGGGTGTCATGCTTGTCGGCCAGGTTGTGGGTGTAGACGACCTCGGGCTTCGCCGTTTCCAGAATCAGTTTCAAATCGGCCACGGGATTCGTGTTGGCGCCGTCCTTGATGGCGGAGCTGGGGTAATCGAGCAGGACCTGCGCGGCGTATTCGCCCACCACGGCGGCCTTCTTCTGCTCCTTGAAGCGCACCAGCCGCATTTCATCGTCCGTGTAGTCCTTGTAGACGTCATCGCGGGGCGAGCCGCTTCCATTGGTGACGACCACGCCCGTATACCATTTGTCGGTCTGCTGGAAGCAGGCCATGATGCCCTCGAAGGACATGATCTCAAGGTCATCCTGGTGCGCGCCTACGGCCATATGAGTGGTGCGCGCCAAAGCCTCCTTCGCAGGCAGGCCGTCCGGCACAAAAAGTTCCGCGGTCTCCAGTGTGAATTTCATGTTCTCCTCCCGAAATCGCCACTCTCGCGATATCTCCAAACGAAATTGCATTCATCCCCGCTCCCGAAAACGGCGGCGGGAACCCTAATCTCCTGCTGCAAACCGGGCCCGGCCAAACCGCCTACCGGATGGCAGGCAGGCTCGCGGCCGCGATGGACTGGCCCACGCGACGGCTCTTTTCATCGGGCAACTGAATGTTCACCGACGAGGCGATATGCGGAAACTCGGCTTTCAACACCTCTTTGGCGCCTTCCAGAATGAGATCGCCGCCTCTCCCCGATGTGCACCGTCCCAGGATCAGCACGTGTTTCAGCTCGTAGAAATCGGCGTAATGGGCAATGGCGTACCCCATGTAGCAGCCCATGCTGCGCCAGATGTTGACGGCGCCCTCGTGGCCTTCTTCCAGCTCTTCTTGCACCGCTTTCAGCTTCTCCGCATCCGTGACGCCAGCCGGCAGCTCGATCCCGGCCTTCGGCGCAAGACGGAACACGCATTGCTGCGAGAAATACAGCGCGCCTACGCCCCGGTCGCCCGACCACTCGTCCGCGGGCGCTCCCTCACTGTAGTCCACGGGGCAGAACGCAAGCTCGTTAAGCCAGCCGGTGATGTTGCCGTCCATCGTGACGTATCCGCCCGCCTCGCTCGAGCCAAGGGCAATACCGAGCACGCCGTTGTCTTCCAGCGACATGGAGCCCGCCAGCGCCGTGACTTCGCCATCGTTGACGACGTTCAAGGGCACCCCCATCTCCTCGCGGATGCGCAAGAACATATTGCGCACCTGCCCGAACTTATCCTTGGGCACGCCGCGAAACAACGATGCGATCATGGGGCGATCGTTGATGTACACGCCGGCGGAACTGCCCCCGATCGCGTCCACGCGCTCCATCTTGGATGCGGCGGTCTTGATGGCTTTCATGACCTCCTCGTAGTGGTACGTGGGATCGGTATTCTTGCGCGGCTCCCAGACGACTTCCTCGCTGAACACCGCCTCGCCGTTGACCACGGCTGACACTTTGCGATCCGATGCCCCCAGATCGAACCCGATGCGGCAACCGTCGAGGTGACGCCCGAGCGGCTGTGTGCTCTCCTTCTCAGGGGGCACGTCTTCCGCCCTGCAGATTTCGACCGTGAACGTCGTCTCGTACACATCCTCGCCCATGAAGTGGTAATCGAATGCGCGGATACCATCGGGCGAATAGCATTTGGCGATGTGCGCGCCCACGCTCTTCGGGCCGCCCACGTACACCTTCCAACCCCCGCGCTGCCACAACAAGAATTTGACCAGACGCTCGGCATACATCAGGTTCGCATCCGCCCGCTTGTGACCCTCAGGGAACGCAACCGTTTCATAACGCGAAACTGAGCCATCGGACCGCTCCAGTCCTAATACCAGCGGAACGCCCGCGCCCGAATCATGTACTTCCTTTACAAACGCATGATTGGCCAGGACGGCGGGACGGAACCCCGGATCCAACGGCGGCACGAATTTCGGTTCGACGAGTCTAAAAGCGTTCGACATGTCTACCTTCCCCTGTTCTAGTCTACGTTTACCGGCGCACCGGGCGCTGCTGCCGCGCGAGCAGCCCGCGCGGCGTCCGGCGCGCCCCGTGCTTCCGCAGGTTTGAGCCATCAAAAAGACACCCTGACACCGCCTCGCAATAGCTGAACGCCGAGGCCATGGGCGCTTTCTGAAGGATTGCACAAATATACCACACGCGCTCCACAACAAGGAAATGCGCGTGAAACGCCCCAATTTCAAGGTTTGCCACGCATCAGCCGGGCTCTGAGCGATGACCCGTACCGTCTCGCCCGCGGCTGCCTGCAGACACGCCGCGCCATGGTGTTCACAACGATTGTCATTGGTCCGGCAGCACGCTCAACCAGTACTTGTAGCAGTCGGCAGTGGCCCAGTGTTCGCCGGGGCGCTCACCGTAAAGCGTGATCAGCAACTCCAATTCATGTGTTTCGCGGTTCTCCAGAAGAGAGAAGTTCGAGAACTGAATCTGGTCGGATTGTCCGGGTTGACGGTCGTCGATCACCGTTACGGTGTCGCGTTGAAGAGCCGGTATCTTTTCTTCAACCTCCGCGATGATTAGCGGGTATCGAGGCCAGTTGCCCTTCGGAGGTACTGGCGAGATGTTCCCGACGTAGAACAGCTTGCCCGTGGCGCTGTGCCGAATCAGGCCGCACATTGTAGACGGCGTATAGAAAGACGAGCCATCGTCGTACGTGAGTTCTCGGATGTCGCCAAAAGTCATGCCGCCGTCCGAGGACACGGCGTACCATCGCCGTCCTGGCGTTTCGGGCGTGTCGGAACCCCGGAGGAGCATGAGCACCCCTCCATCCTTCAACTCGGCGATTGCCGGTTCCGCCATGCCTCGCGAGGTAATTCTCGGTGACCCGCTGATTCGGTTCCCGGCAATCCAATCATAGTCGTTCGTGTTGGAATTCCACCGACCGATGAAACACATCGCGCCGTATTTCTCCGGTCTCGCCTCGTTATCAGGATCATCGGGGGCGTTAGCATGTCCGACGCACACGAGAATGGCGCGGTTGCTATGACGAATAATGCCTGTGGGAGTGCCCTGGTTCTTTGTGATATAGCCTTGTTTCAAAGGGTCGCCGGCATCGAAGTCCTCGCCGTCTTCATAGCGAAGCTGCTTCAGGGCAGTCCAGCTTCTGCCCTGGTCGCGGGAAATGTGGAAATAGCTGTGACTGTTGTAGGCGGCGCCCTGCCGAATGACGCGGACCCAGGCCTCCAGCAGAACGCCTGCCGACACATCATAAAACCGCGCGCCGCCGCCCTCCTGAACCAGAATCCCCTTCAGGGTTCTGTTCGCGTTGGGGACAGGGCGATACTCCGACCACGTACGCCCGTTGTCTTCGGAAAAACGCTCGTTCACTTCATCCCAGACATCGCTGACGGACTCGAACGCGTGAATCTGCCACCGCTCGAGACCGGGCCCGACATAACACTCGCACACGCACGGGGCGCATTCAGGACTCGGATGCTTTTCATAGAGTTCTTTCCGGATGCTGACGACGGGCTCGTTGACCGTCCAAGGCATGGACGTCTCCTGACCGAAACAGGCGGCGTGTCCCAAAGCGGCGAGCGCCAAACAAAGAACCATGGGGCTGCATCGAGCGCTGGACCCGGAACTGATCGTCAACATGGCTATTGACCTCACTTCCATCCCTGCTGCAAGGGGGCAGGCGCGCGTCCAGCCTCACCGCGGGCTTGTTTCAACGCGCGTTACTCGAAGAAGAAGCCATGATATCATGCGGCCTGCATTTTGAAAGCCGGTCTTGGCCCGCAGCGCGCGCCAAGTTTGAAGCTGCGGAGCAAGGGTATACTCTGTTATTGTAAGAAATGCAGAACGCGCGAGCACTTCCTTGAAGGAGTCTGCGAAAAGGAGGCATGAAATGATGTCCGTGCGCTACGTGATCGGCGGGTTGCAGTTCGTTTGCGCCGCTTTCCTTCTAACCATACTCTTGGGTTGCCTGGCAGCCGGCGCTGACGCCGTTGCGGCTCCCGTAGACAACGACGCCCCGCTTCAACTGGATTCGGCGGTCGTGGTAACGCCGGCCGATGCGAGCCGTCCCGAACAGAAGGCGGTCGAAATGCTGCTCGACGAGGTCGAGAAAAGGACCACGCTCCGCTGGAAGGTGGTTCACGAGTGGCCCGCCGGCGCTGAACCGGTCATCGCGGTAGGAACGCCAGCGTCGCTTAGCGCATGCGCGGCGCCTGTGGCGGACGATATCTCAGCCAGCACGCCAGAGAGCCCCGAAGGATATGTGCTTCGCGTCATTCCCGGCCGCACTCCGGCTGTAGTATTGGTAGCGGGCCACGACCCACGCGGCGTGTTGTTCGGCGTGGGCCGCCTGTTACGCGAATTGCGTATGTCGCGCGGCGCGGCAAGCCTGTCACCGGCAACGGCCATCAATACCGCGCCGGTCTGTGCATTGCGCGGCCATCAGTTGGGCTTCCGCCCGAAGGTGAACACCTACGACGCGTGGAATCTGCCAATGTGGGAGCAGTATTACCGCGACCTCGCCGTTTTTGGAACCAACGCCGTGGAACTGATGCCCCCCAAGACGGACGACGCCCCCGACAGCCCCCATTTCCCGCTGCCGCAGATCGAGATGATGGCCAGGTTGTCGCAGTTGGCCGATGATTACGGCCTCTCGGTCTGGATTTGGCATCCCGCACTGGCCAAAGACTACTCCGACCCCGCAACCGTAGCCCAAGAACTGGAAGAATGGGGTAGCGTATTCGAGAAATTGCCGCGCATCGACGCGGTGTTCGTGCCGGGCGGGGACCCCGGCCACACGCAGCCAAAATACATGATGGCCCTGCTGGAAAAACAGACCGAAGTGCTCCATCGCACGCACCCGAACGCGCAAATGTGGATGTCGCCTCAGGGGTTCACTAAGGAATGGATGGATGAATGGCTGGAGATCATGCGCTCACAGAAGCCCGCGTGGTTGTCGGGCGTCGTGTTCGGCCCCCAGAATCGCCTGAGCCTCTCCGAACTGCGCGAAACCCTCCCCGCCCAGTATCCCATTCGCCATTATCCCGACATCACTCACAGCTACTGCTGCCAATATCCCGTGCAAGACTGGGATACAGCGTACAAATTGACCCAGGACCGCGAAGTTATCAATCCGCGCCCGCGAGACTTCGCGCGCATATTCCGCTGGAGCCTTCCGTATACGAACGGTTTCATCACCTACTCGGAAGGCGTCAATGACGACGTCAACAAGATGCTGTGGAGCGCCTTGGGCTGGGACCCCGATGCGAACGTGTACGATATCCTCCGGCAGTACGCCCGCTACTTTGTCGGGATTGACCTTGAACATGATTTCGCCCGGGCCCTTCTGGCTCTCGAACAGAACTGGCAGGGACCGCTGCTCGCCAATGCCAGCGTGATGACTACCCTGCGGCAGGTGCAAGACATGGAGCGGTCGGTAACGCCGCAAACGTTGTTGAACTGGCGTTTTCAGCAGGTGCTCTACCGCGCGTACTACGACGCGTATGTCCGCCGCCGCCTCATCTACGAGACCGAACTCGAGGAGCGCGCCATGGACGTCCTGCGGCACGCCAAGGACATTGGTTCGCAGCTCGCCCTTGCCGAGGCCGAGGCCATATTGGACCGCGCCCCCTTGGAACAGGTCGGGCTGGACCTGCGCGGCCGCGTGAGCGATATGGCCGAAGCCCTTTACCAGAGCGTCCATATGCAGCTCAGCGTCCCGCGGTACAAGGCCATAAGCGTGGGGCGCGGGGCAAACTTCGACCTCATCGACAGACCGTTGAATAACCGCCTCTGGCTGAAGCCCCGGTTCGCCGAGCTGCGGCAACTCGAAAGCGAACAGGAACGCATCAACGGAATCCAGGCAATCCTCGACTGGACAAACCCCGGTCCGGGCGGGTTCTACGATGAATTGGGCAACCCGCTTCAACAACCTCACCTCGTGCGCGACCTCACGACCGATTTCGATCCCGAGAACCGGGTCAACCCGCTGCTCGGCTACGAAGATGAGCCGGCCGACCGGCGCATGTCATGGTTCTGTGACGCCGAGACGCGATTTGAAGCCCCTCTGGTAATGCGGTACGAAGACCTGGACCCGAATGCGGAATACAAGGTTCGCGCGGTCTATGCCGGCGACAAGTTCGACACGGAACTCAGACTCCTCGCCGACGACACCATCGAGGTGCATCCTTTCATCGCCAAACAAGTGCCTATCGGCCCTGTCGAATTCGACATCCCCAAAGAGGCGACCGCCGACGGCGCGCTCACACTCACCTGGTGCCAGACGCCCGGACGGGGCAGCGCAGGGCGCGGATGTCAGATAGCCGAGGTCTGGCTGATAAAGAAACCGCCTGAGGCCGCAAAGAGCGGCAAATAGAATGGCCGTCACCGGCCCGGCAGCTGCCGTCACGGCGCGATAAGCACATCGCTCGCGTGGGGAAGCACCCGGAAATCGGCGGGGATCGTACCGGCCGGGTCGCCGTCCAATTGAAGCGGCGCGGAGATGTCGCCCGCCGGTTCCAGATGGACGCGGCGGCCCTGAACATACACCAAATCCTTGCGCTCCGGGAACGACGCCAGCAAGGAACCCGCAGCCAGGGAAATCAGCTTTGAGAGATTCAGTTCCTTTACCGCAACGACGTCGAGCAGACCATCATCGGTCTTGGCCCTGGGCGCGGCCCGAAACCTGCCCGCGGAGTACGGGCAGTTTCCCACGACCACGTAAGGAGCGGCTGCACACACTTCGCGGTCATCGACCGTTACACGTATCTTGGGATAAGCATAGTCCCGCGCGGTCTGAATGGTAGGAGCTATCCACCGCCAGAAGCCGAGTTTCCCGGCCCGTTGTTCTCGTACACGCGCCGCGACCGCCGCGTCGAACCCGGCGCCGCCGCCAAGGATCACGCGTCGTCCGCCACATTCGAGCAAGTCCATAGGACGCGTCCGGCCGGCCTCGATCCACGCAGCCAAGGGTTCGGGCCGTCTGGGAAAGTGCAGTTCGCGCGCTACCACATTCACGGAACCGGCGGGCACGATGGCCAGGGAAAGTCTCCGCTCGCCCATGCCGTTCACCACCTCGTTGACGGTGCCGTCGCCCCCGACCAC
>DAOLNV010000046.1:26092-44131 GCA_035416745.1 Candidatus Hydrogenedentota bacterium
TGGCGCCCCCATCGAAGCGGCGCGCCAATGCCCTTCTTCAAACGAATCCACGTCCAACGGCAGGAAAGCCTATTCCCTACCCACACGCGCCGCGACCGCCGCCGACTCGACTTTCAGGAAGGCCTGCAGATGAAGACGCGGACGGTTTTCCTCACCCCGGCAACCTGCATCTACCCCCTCGTATCTGAAGAAGCCGATTGTCCGGCCTGATCATGCATAAGCCAAGGCTCAGCTGCTTCCGCGCTTCCCCCCATCCCCTATTGCAGTTTCTTGACCTTGAGGTTGCGGAATTCGATCCGGAAACCTTCGCCCTCGACCCCCACGAGACCCTTGGGACTGCCGCAGTCCTTGACCTCGCACGTGACGGCTCCGTTGACCCACAAGGTTAACGTACTTCCGCGCGCCGTGATCTCGAGCGTGTTCCATTCGCCCGCGGGCTTGACCCGCCCATCCTTCACCTCCTCCGTCGTGGTGAAGAACCTCTTCTGCCCGTCCGGGCCGAGCGTTTCCCCGAAGAGATACCCGCCCGTGCTGTCGCCCAATTGGGCCTGGTGCCAGATCGCGCCATCCTTCGAGTTGCGCACGTAGGCGCCGCTGTTGTAGCCGAACTTCCCTTCCACCTTCGTGTACCGGAATTCGACGTGAAACACGGCGTCCCCGAACTCGCGGTTACACAGCAGCATGTCGTGCCCGCCGTCTCCCTCGCAGACGAGCATCTTGCCCGCCTCGTCGACGTGCCACTGCTGCTTACCAAGCGGCTCGCCCGGTGGGACCGGCACGCGCGACCAGCCTTTCAGCTCGGCGGGCGGCATAATGTCCACCCACCCCGATGAGTCGGCTTCCAACGCGCTCGGCGTTGGCTCAGCGGCGCCCAAGCTTCCCCCAACCACGGCGGCAAGCAGCAGCCACCCAAGGCAGCGCCCGCCAAACCCACAACTCACGAGTTTCTGTAAAGTGACCATGCTTCATATTATGACGACCGCGTCTTTCAGGTCAATATCGGAGTTGTCCTGTTTTGATGGGCACGCAGGGTCAACGTGAAACTGGGTGCACGACCCGGATGCTGACACCCCGGGCTAATCAAATTGCGCCTCTTGCGGGGCCCTGTTTTCGAGAGAGCCTGGCAGGGACCCGCCGTATCCGCACGTAGGGAATAACGCGTCTGGGAGCGTCCAGCGCCGGCCCGAATTTCTCCGCTGCCCGGCGAGGCCGGCGGCCGTCTCACCCAGACGGCGGCTTGGCGAGAAACCGGAATCTGTAGGCCATTGACAGCGACTGGCCCGGTGCGAGTTCTTGTTCCTGAGAGAACATCTCGAGGTTGACCTGCTGGTATTGCGGACGCCACCAAAGTTGTGGGTATTTGACGCATTCCGGGGCGTACTCGATCTGGACGCCCGCCTTGGCCTCGTGATTGAAGTAGGCGTACCCGCCGCCCCGCGCACCCAGCATCTTGTCCTTATCCGGCCCGCTATTGCCTTTCCATTCGCGGTTGATCTTCTCCCACGCGTTTCCTTTGGTGTAAACGCTCACGACATCGGAATCCGTGGACCCCGTGAACGCATCAAATTCCGGCCTCACACGGAACTGGAAGCGTTTCGGCGCGGAACCGCCATTGGTCACCTGCGAATCGAACGAGACCAACTCGTTCTGCAACCTGATGACGCGCTCCACGGTCGAACCATCGTCAAGCGGCCGGTGGAGGCGAATCGTATCGCCGCTCGCCTCGCCACGGAACACCGTGAACGCGTTCGTAACAAATCCCATCTGCCCCACTTCATCCAACGCGCCCTGCAGAATGTTGTCCCGCGTGATCGCGGGCAGCAGGCAGCGCCCGCTGGGCTTGTGGAACATCTCGACCAGCTTCCCGTTCTGCTCCGGCAAAACCGTCAGTCGCCACGTATCGTTTTCGATGCGGAGCGCCGGCATGGCCTCCATTTTCGAAAGACGGTCAAAGTAGTCTTTGGCGGGAAGCTGCTCCGACACCATCGACATGCCGTACTTCTCGCACAGCGCGATGTATTGGGGCACAAGGCCGCTGTACTCTTGGGGCAGGTCCCGTTTGCACACCCCGTTCTCGACTTTCCACGGGAAACCATTCACCAGGATCAGCGTCCGGTACGCTGGAATGGACGCCTTCTCGACCCGCGCGCGCACGGCGTCGCTCCCGGCGGCCGCGAGCGCCTTCTCAAACAAGTCCATGGCTTTGAACGCCGCCTCGGGCGTCAGCCCGAGCTCCACAGGCGCCGCACCGCAGTTCGGGTGGCAATGCAGCCTTTCGGCATTGTCCCGGATGAACTCGATGTATTCGAGAATAACCGGCGCGGCCTCCTGGTAATGAAGGCGGCAGAACTCCTCGACCAGCGCCTCGCTGTCGAGGGACGGGTCCCAAAGCGAGCGCGAAAGCACGTAGTTGCGCAGATCGCAGAACTCTCCCGCATTCCCGTTGCCGTTGGCCTGCATGAACACGCCGCGCGCGTTGTTGTCCCGGAAGAACCGCACGTTGGGCCCGATCACGCTCAGGTTCGGGAACGGCAGGTCGTAGTACGAGAAGTTCGTGTTGTAGTTCCAAACCCATACATTGTCACAAATGGCTTTCCATGCGCGCATATCCTCGCAGAACTCGCGGTTCTTGGGACAGGTGGGGTCGTCGATGGGGTGAAGTTCGCAGCATTCGATGCTGCACAACTGAATCTGGACGTTCTTGCGCGGCACGATGGTCTTGGGCGCTTTGCGCGTATACCAATAGGCCAGCGTTCCGATTTTGACGTCGGGATACTTCTTCTCGACCCGCTCGGCCACGGCATTCACAAGCGCCAGGTTGGCCCCCATCGGAGTGCCCTCGCGCTGATTTATGGCCTCGCACTCCGGGCAGCGGCAATAGCCGTCATTGTCATTCTGACTGACCGCGATGTTCTCCATGCCCGGATTGGCATCGAGATCGGCCAACACCCCCTCCGTGATGAGGTCGATTACGTCAGGATTCGTTACGCACGGCTCGGTAGCCGGGGTAGCCAGCGTGCATTTCCGTTCGCCGTCGATGAAGGCGAAGTATTCGGGATGCGTCTTCCCGTATTTCTCGGTCGTGATCCAGCGGCCGTAACTGTGCCCGATGAGCGTTTGACGGGTAGACCCGCCCAGTTTCTCATCTTTCGCCACGGTATTGACCCGCATGCGCACAGCGAAATCCGGACGGTCGGAATTCTCCTTGTAGTAACTCCAGCGAAACGAAAACGGCGGGGTATGCGAAAAACCAGTGTCCTCCAGCGGCGGCACTTGGCCCACGCCGGGGAAATGCGTCTGTTCCGCCGTCAGAAAACGAACTCCGCAATAGCGCTCGAAAAACTCGTACACGCCATACAGTGTTCCACGCGGCCGGCCTCCAGCTATGACAATGTTCTTGCCGCGTATGCGGATACGGAGTGATTCCTCCCCCATCCCGCTTGCGTCAAAACCCGCTCTACCAGCGGCAGCAGCCGCTCCGGGACCAATGAACACGTTCTTCGACTTGGCAGGCGCCTGCCCCACGATCGGCAAGTCAAGACCGGTCAACTGCCGAAACAGAGACTGAAACTCTTCTCCTGCATACCGCTCGCTGGCCGCGGCGTCCCCGGCGACGACGATCGACCAGCCTTTCATCTTCTCCAACGTGAATTCGCCGGCAAATGATGTTTCAGCTGCCAGAACCAGCACAACGAGCATGGAAAGGAATAGTCGCATCACTTCTGAACCCTCGCATTCGTGTATGCAGACGATCCTACCCGAAAACGCCAGCCGGAAAGAAGCCTTGCCCCCGCCCGAAGAAGGAACGGGGCTGAGAAGCGGCCCCGCAAGTATTTTCCCCGCTCCAGAAGAAACTCCACTCCCTTGGTGCCCAAAACAAGCGGCATCGTTACACCGCCGGCCGCGACTGTTGTCTAAGACGGGATGACTTCCCTACCCGAAATCGAGCGGCTTTATGCGCATTGCAAATGCAGTGCCACCTTTCGCACTCCACGCCTTCATCAAACTCTTTCAGCAATTTCACAAGAGAAGGGCATTGCGTGACCCGAAGGACGAATCGAAAGGCGATTCCTTGATTCAACCGTGCAGATTAAGCGCCGATTCATGATGGCGCCACGGCCACGGCAGGGCACATACTCAAGAATGACGTCCTTCATGAAAGATCACGTCATACACGCACAGTGCCCAAACCACGTAGACAACAAGAAGCGGGTAATAATTGGTGCAGGTTTCAATCAAGAAATTGAAGGCGGGAGCACGGCCCGTGATCGGGGCCGGAACCATCAATACTACGAGCAGAAAGGCAGCGTTTACGTAGCGCAGACGCCGGACCACATAATAAGCTGGCAACAGTCCCAATACGTATTCGTAGAGCATGAGCCGCGGCGTTACGAGCAGGTAGACCAAGCAGGCAAGTACGACGAACAGGATATTCCGTCGCCGGGAGTCGGGCTCCGCACTGCGTGTCAAGGCAAGCCAGGTCACGCCGAACACAGCCAGCACGAGAACCGCAAACGCCAGGACCGGCAGCGTGTTCGGCAACGGGGTTCCGAGCCTCTCGCCCGCTCTTATGAACAAAGTCTTGATGAGCGGCCAAGTGGCCGGGGCTCCCGGGAAGTTCTCGGCCAGCGCACTACTGGCGGAAACCATGCCTTGAACTTTGCCCGTGTTCTCGAGGAAAGCCCGTGTAAGGTCGGGATACAACGCGTAGGATGCCCCGTGCAGCAGGGCGAATGCCGCGAGGCCCACCGCGCACCAGAGCCATTTCTTCCGCCCATCCGTCATCAGCAACAGGACGAGAAAGAACGCCGGAGTAAACTTGAAGATCGAGGCCGCCACCGTGCAAACGACGAACCATCCCAGGCGTCCGCGGGTGTACGCGTACAACCCCAGCCACAGGACCGTTTGAGCAAGGGATGACACGTTGCCGGCCTGAAGGTCGTAGAAGATCGCATAGTTGAAGCCAATCAGACACACGAACAGAAACACGTTATCGATGCCGCCGTCCAGAAACTTGCGCTGCCAAAGCCACAAACACAAAGCAAGAGCTGCACATTTCAACAACAGGAAACAACGGTAAGAAGAGGCATAGTCAAGAAGCGCAAACGGTCGCAGGAGATTCAACGAAAGCGGCGGATAGGCACACGGCAGAACGAATTTCCCGCCGGCCAGCTCCCGCGTTACCTCGGAGTCGTATGGGTTCAATCCTCGGTTAAAGGCCAGGGCCGCGTAGTAGTAGAGACGGAAGTTCACCTGAAACACATCGATCTCAAGCGCGACCTTCGCGACCATGGCAAAGACGTAAAGAGCGAGAAGAACGGTGAACCCCCTCGCGGCCCGCCGTCTCCAGGGCCCCCTCTGAGCCTCCGCATACTCATTCTTTTCCATGGCTGATCTACTCCGAAAGCCAGAGCCTCCATATAGTTACACGTCCCAAGACCTGGACTGCTATCCAGACTTGCGTTCAATAAAGGCCAGGATCCGTCCAACCGAGTCCAGGTTGTCCAGATTGACTTCCGTCGGGCGGAATTTGATGCCAGCCTCTGATTCAATATAAGAAATCAGGGAAACCATGCAGAAAGAATCCAGGAGGCCGTCGGAGAACAGCGTCGTGTTGTCATCCACTTCCTTCTGGTCCAGGTCGAAACTCGAGATGATATACTCGACAAGAGCGGCACGAGCAAGCGCCATGCGTGTTCCTACCTCCTACGTGTTCGCCCCGGGCGGCTCGCCAGGGAAAACTCAGAACGGATTCTAATGGTTTGCCTTCCGGTCTTTGTTCAGGCACGCATCGACGACGGCGCATCGATCAATCTTACCGGTGCCCGCGATTGGCATGCGACCCTCCCAGATATGTACCTTCTGGGGAATCATGAACGTGGGCATGTTGTGGCGGCAGAATTGCATCAGCCCATTGACGTCGACATCACGGTCTTCTGCGGAGACTGCAATATGAACCACTTGCCCCAGCGCGTCGTCCTCGACTCCAAACGCCACAACATGGTTTACCAGTCGGCTGCGATGGACGATGTCTTCGACCTCAGTCGGACTAACGCGATAGCCGCTGCACTTGATGACCGAATCGGCTCGCTCTACAAACCACAGAAAACCCTCATCGTCAATCCGCACAATATCGCCGCTGTAGTGGACGATTTCGTCACCGATGAGCGGTCGAAGCGCTTCGCAAGGCCTGAAGCTTTGCGCCGTGGCTTCCGGGTCGCCCCAATACCCCTTGGTAACAAGCGTTCCTCGATGGATGAGTTCCCCTTGTTCGCCCGGGCCACAGACGCCTTTCACCGGGTCGATGACGAACACGTCAACATTGCGGCACGGTCGCCCAAGTGAGCCCATCTTATCGCGGAACCGATCGGGGGGCAAAACCGTCGAGCGGAACGCTTCCGTGAGACCATACGTCAGATAGACGTGCACGCCCGGAAGCGCTTTGGGCATGGCCTCAAGCGCCGGAAGGGGAATCTTGCCGCCGGAACTGGTGATATATCGAAGGGACGGCATCCGAGCCGGCTCTTGCTGCAAGTAGGCCACGACATCGATCCAGGTGACGGGGAAAGCCGCCATGCCGGTTACGTTCTTCGCTATAATCGTGCGAACAATTTCGGCTGGAATCGCCACGGGTTGCAGCACAACCGTCCCCCCTTTGAGAAACATGGTCGTGATTTGGAGCAATCCCCACGGCGCGCTCAGAGACACGAGTCCCAGAATGCGATCTTCTGCGCAATTTCGAAGATAGTCTGCAACGCGGTATGTGCCATCGAGCAGGTTGAGATGCGTCGTCATGACTCCCTTCGGCATGCCTGTTGAGCCGGAGGTATAGTGTAAAGAAGCCAGGTCTGCATCGACGGGACGACTCGACGGCGCTTCGCCGGATTGCGGCACGTCATCCCATGCTGTCGCATTCGCAATTCCATCCGAGGTACCGACGACGACTACGTGCTGAACGGAACTCAGCGCCCCTGCTTTTTGTGCAATTATCGCGCTGCGCCGGTCGGTGAAAAGGAGTCTGACCTGGCAGTCGCGGACAACATAATCCAACTGCCGCATAGTGCGCTGATAGCTTACATTAACGATGATGGCTCCGATTCGGGCAACGGCAAATGTCGCGATAACTTCCTCGATGCTCTTGTGGAGATAAATGGCCACGCGGTCGCCGCGCCCTATGCCCCGGTCATGAAGCCAGGCAGCCAAAGCTTCCGCTCGACGGGCGAGTTCGCCATAGGTGACTTCGGTGTTCCCGAGTACCACGGCGGGCTTCTCGGCCAGCTCGGGAAGATTCCTCTCTACCAGATCGTACAGTGTATACAGGACCACGACCTATCTCTCTCTGCCCTGTGGCGGCTACGCTTCGCGCAGCATGCTCGAAGTTCCTTGAGACGGCGCCCATCATGACGGAAGGTGCAGGAACACGAGCCTAGCCAAAATGCGAAACGCTTCATACACGGGAAACTGATATTCAATGACTAAAAAAGCCGTGCTGGAAGCAACAAACAGCATTGTAATCGGTATCCCCAGGTAAGGCCAAGGACCGCGATCGAGGAACCGCCACCGTTTGGACCGCTTGATACGGGTCCAAGTCATATAGACAGCCACACCCGCTGCTTGGTACGTCCCCCAGCCCACGCGCGTGAGCGTGCCGGAATGCCAGAGCCCCATGACCAGGAAAGAGGCTAGCGTGGCGAGGTACGGATTTCGAGTAAGCCCGATGACGGGCATGTAGACGTACGTTTGGCACCAGCCGGAGAGCGTCATATGCCACCGTTTCCAGAAATTACTGATGTTGGGTGCGATAATCGGAAAATTGAAGTTCTCCATGATCTTGATGCCGAACAGCCGGCTGATGCCGATGGCGATATCTGAGTACGCGCTGAAGTCCATGTAGTAGATGAGAAACGTCAAGACAAGGTATCCCCACACTTTGTGGGTGGGAAGTACGTCCAAGCGCAGCAGAAATGAGGTTGGCGTCATCCCCCTAAGGAAAGGCTTCAGGAACATTTCGGCGATGACGAGCTTCTTTGCGAGGCCATGAATAATGCGCGTGAGACCCTCGGCCATGGATTGGGGCTGCCATGACTCCTCCCGGTTCTCGATGAAATGGTCGAAGCGTTCGATAGGTCCCGCTGTGAAGGTCGGGAACAGGAACGTGTAACAGAAAAAGTCCGGCAACGATCGGTGTTTGATGTTGCCCCGGGCGGTCTCGATCGCGTAGTGAATGAACTTAAACGTGAAGTAGCTGATGCCCAGTGGAACAATGAATTGCTTTTCGACGGGGTCGGGTGACAATGCGGCTACAAGGGGTGGAATGTACTTGAAGTATGCAAGATAGCCAAGAATAGCCAGAATCAGAACGGGCAACAACCACCGCCCTCTAGCGCCTCCTGTCGCAGCCAGCGGCGCCAGATAATAGAAAGCCAGCGTCCACACGACAAGACCGAGCACGCTGAATGGTGCCAACCATGCGAGGTATCCCATCGAGACGATAGCTAGAAACACCGTTCGAAATCGCTGGGGTAGCACCCAGAAGACGACTGCTGAGGACAGAACGACTAGCCAGAAAATGCCGGATTGAATCATCGTCTAAAATGCCTGATACCGAAAGATTCGCGCGCCCGTCTCCAAACCGACGAGTTTTGCGACGGCCAGAAACAAGAACACGCCAAGCACGATGGCCTGCAACGCGATGCCGAGTAGGCGGGGTAACCTCATCCTCATCCCTCCTGGTCCGTTTGTTCGCTGCTTATGAGCGATGCCAAGTGAGACGCAAGCACACGGGTGTACCGTTCCGCGGCTTTCGCGTCCCGGAGGTGGCTCGTGTCGATGAATTCGCTGGGCACAAGTTGTGCTTCGGCATTAATGTTCAAGTAAGGCACATTCCACGCTTTCACAAACGCTCTTATGTCCCTCTCGTACGCTTCGAGGCTCTTTCTTGATTCAGGCGAATCCCGCATGATCTGGTCGGCGCGTGGATTCTGCACCGCCTCCAACAACACAACATGAATGCCGCCGGCCTCACGCAACTGCGCAATGGTACGCTCCACAACTTGGAAGTTGCGTTGGCTGTTCTCGGCATAGCCTTCTATTCGCTGCCTGAGCGCTTCCTCGGCCTTCAACCACTCTTCTTCGGAGATCGGCCTCCACGTCTCGGCCTGATGAAAGTCGGGCACGACAGGACCCCTCAAAAGGTTGAGCACTGCTGCCGGGCGCGCGGAGAAGAAACCGTGATGATCCAGAAAGAAATTGCCCGTCCGCCGCGGCAACTTGATACCCGCCAGACGCGCTTCATCGTCAAAGGCCTTAGAATCAAGGGCAAGGCGCGGTTGGCGCACAAGTCCCTCGAACATTCGAATCGGGAGCGCCATCTTCCCGGGCGACACTTCCAAAACAACCACGCCGCGAACGTGTTCGGCAATGCAATCCGCGACCGCAGCGGCTTCCCAATGCGTGAGCCCTCCCGCAGTAAGCTGATGCACGTTGAACGGCTGACCGAGCTTCTCCTCCATCAGGCCGGCGAAATAGTCGCCGGTGGCGATGGATTCTCGGGACGCGGACGCGCCTATTACCGCGATCATCTGCTTTGAAGAATCGCCTCGTGTGATGTGGAGGACGGCGGAAGTGAGGTAGGCGTAGTCATCTCTCCAATTGACCATGAAATACCCACAGTCCGCCGCGCCCAATAGGTCCGGCGTGAGCAGGGTGAGACAACAAACGAACAGCACGGTGGCAATGAGCAGCGCTCCCACCACGGCGGGCAGAGACGGTTGAACCGCGCCTCCGAGCAGCTCCCTTATCCAGATCTTAGAGCGGTACCGCGTATGAATGTCAGCATCCTTCCGTGACACACATCTGCACCCCCGCAAGAGAGACTCCGCTCCCGGGGCGCTTGACCCACACCCCAGTTTACAAAATAGCAGATGGTGTTTCTTTGAATCAAGATGCGACCGGTCCGCTTTGGCCCGAAACGAAAATGTGGCGAAAACCGTCTGCACTCGGAAGCGTCACGTATCGTGGAAGAGGCTGTGGGCTCTCTCTTTGAGGACGGTATATTCCAAGGGTATCCGGGCGCTTATCTCTATGAGTCAGTCGATAGAGTTGGATATCTTTCCCTTGCGCTCCTCGCTCTTGAAGCCCGCGAGGAAGTTGACATGAAAGGCTTCGAGTCCTAACCCGCTCCCGTCGCCTGCTGCGTTCATGCCATCAGCACAATTCCTCAGTTCGACCAGGATCTCGTTTCGTCGGGTGAAGTTGGCGGGCCGAAGATTGATTATGGCCGAAAACGCGGCCTGTGCTCTTCTCTGTCCTGAGCACACGATGATCACCCCGCGCGACGGGTCCTTGGACTCCCGGGCCTGGTCCGCGGCTTGCGTGAGGTCCTCCGGCCGAAGGCTCAGAGCGCGGCAATTGGTCACGCCGGGTTGTCCAGCCTCGGAATAGGGCCGGAAGCCATGACTGGCCAAATCGCCAGCCGTCGGGTGTTCGCTGCGAGATGCAAGCAGTTTCTGCCGCGGTTCCGGTGACGAGAAACTCATGATACCCGCCAAGTCACCCAAGGCACCGGCAACCAGGGAGGCCGATTGCGATAGATGCATGTGTACTCTGCTCGACGATAGGGCATAGAAGCGCCACCGCCCTTCCCGGGAATTCATCCGGCCCTCGATACGGCCCTGCGCATCACGGCTTCCTTCCGCTCACGCGAGAATGACCGAATGCCTCGGCCCGCTGCCGGCCGCAGCGCGTCGAGCCTGCTATTTCAGCGTTTCGACGCCCATCTCTTCGAACTGGGCCGCTGCATTGAGAAAATGAGCGGTGATCCAGAACACGGTCCAGTCTTCCACATAGCCCCCGCGAAGACCGAAGGGACTGTCGATCGCGCCCCGTTGCCCATAGTTGGTGTGTTGGGGCTGTTCGCCCTGGCTTCCGTATGCGTCGATCAATTGCCCGCAACTGCGATACATCACGAGCGCCAGCCGTTTGAGGTCTTCGTTGCCTGTTACAAGCCCCAGCTTAAACACATAGGGCGCAATCAGGACTCCGTAGACGTCGATGTGCATGTTCTGCACCGACACGGCGGTCCACCCGCGTGTCTTGAAGGCGTGGTCGCGCAGACGTCCCGCAGGCAGATCAATATCCCACACGACCACGTAGGTCAGCGTCACGTCGCAGGCGTGCCGGGCCCATTCGAGGTAGCGGGGTTCTTTTGTCGTCTCGTACAGGGCGAGGAACCCCTGGAACGCGGCAAAGGCGCCTTCCTTGTCTTCGCAGCTTGCATCGAGTGTCCCGCCCCAATACGGCTCGCGCATGGACAGCGACCGGTCCGCGTAGACCTGGCCGGCCTTCTCCGCGGCGCGCAAATAGTGCTCGCTGCCCAGGATTTCATACGCGGCGCACAGAGGAGCGATGAAGAAAGCCTCGTCGGTGGACCCCGGGCGCCATCCGTCCGCCAGGATGCGTTGGGCGTGGAAATCGCAGGCTTTCCCGAGAAAAGCCCGCCACTTGGAATCGTCAAGACCCGATTTTGAAGTTGCTTTGATGGCATTCGCGAAGTTCAGCATTGCCTGGCCCTGCGACAGGGGTTCGTCGTGGTCCCACTTGTTTTCGTCGCAGTGGTACCACGTGTGGAAGCCTCCCTCGTAGAAAGCGGCGCCGGTCAGAAGGTCAAGGGATTTCTGCGCGCGCTCGAGGGCTGTGGAAGCGCCCAGGCGGGGTCCCAGGATCTGATTGGCGTAACCAAGGGCTGCGGCCTGGCCGCACCAGCCCATCACGTAGATGTGCTTGTCCGGATACTTCGTGTAACCCGCCGCGTCGCCTGATTCGTACCATCGGGTATCCGAAAAACGGTATTTCGCCTTGACGATTTCCCCAAACGTTGGCAGCCCTTCCAGGCGATAAGGCTCGAACAGGGCCAGACTGGTCCAGACCGGCCGCTGAAATCCCGCGCCTTCCCTGGGTACAGGAAACGCCTCTAGATAGAACGTCTTTTCGATGATGGCGCCGGGCGCGACGTTCAGATACGCGTCATCGTAGGGCAGAAACCCCGGCTGCATGGCCTTCACCACACTATGCTGACCGTTGGACGCGCAAGGCCCTGACAACAACGCCAGCTCGGCGCCGTTTTCGAGCGCCCGGATACCCAGCGACCACCACTGGTCAGGAAGATTGCCGTATGGAACCGGGGAAGGCAGCGTGTGCAAGCCAACGCCATTGAACACGCCATTCTCCTGCCATTCGAGACCTGCAAACGGCATGGGAAACCGGTGCTCTTCATAGAACGCCTCCTCCCCCGGCGTTCCGCCATACACGGGAGTCTTGCCGCTGCGCGCACCCGAGGGATTGCCATAATAAAGGATGCCCGGCATGAGTACGCCGGATCCTGTGCCGGGGGTTTGAAACCGGACGGACAAAGTGACGCGAGCGGCAGGCGCGGCGCCTTCCCAGACGAACCGGCGAACGCATTTCACCACACGGCCTTCCGAACGGTACGCATCCGATACCCGCCAGTTGCCCCGCGCCGTCTCCACCACGCCGCGGAGAATGGTCCAATCACCGGATTGTTCGACTTCCGTGGCGTGGGCGTGGCGCCAATCAGCAGGCCACTGGTCGCGCCAATCCATCGCCACCGACCACAAGCCCTCGGGCGGGGAAGCGAGTAATGCACGGTCCCCCGAGAGAACCTCCACGGCGCGGCCTCCGTCAAACTCGCGTACCCGGAATTGCGGCATCTCCTGGGCGGAAACGGTTTTCACGCCCGCCGCGATCAACAATACCGTGAGCGCAGCCGCGGCCATTCTGATGCACATTCCCTTATCCTCCAACACGAAGGCGGCCTCCGGCGAGGCCGCCTCGTTACAGCCATTTCGTCAATGTATCGACCGCGACCCGCTCGTTTACGGGAGTTCCTTCACCCGAATGTTGCGGAAATAGAGCACATCGCCGTGGCCGCAGAATCCGAGACGCCCGGAATCGCGCAGCAAACCCGGGTGTTCTTTGCCGTCGATGGTGCCGTTCTTGCTCGCATCTTCGATATTGGCGTCGACAATGACTTCCCCGTTCAGTGTCACGACGATGTGGCGTCCTTCCGCGACGACTTCCTGCTCATTCCATTCGCCCACGGGCTTGAGAAAGCCGGTCTTGGCGGGAACAACGCCGTAAATGGACCCATGATGCTGGTAGGGTTGGATGTCCTTATACTTTTCATGCGTGTCGTCGAGGATCTGAAGTTCCATGCCGTCGTACGCGGCGTGGGCCGGCATGGGCACCCGTACCGCCAAGCCGTTGTTTGCGCCGGGGGTGAGTTTGAAGTCGAACCGGAGCACAAAATTCGCGTAGTCCTTGACCGTATAAAGATTACCGCCGGGCTTGCATACCAGAAGCCCGTCCTCGGCTGCGTAACCGGCCGTATCGCCCTCCCACCCGCTCAGGTCCGTGCCGTTAAAAAGAGCGACAAAACCTTCTTCAGGTGCTGGCGCAGGGGGCGCAGGGGGAGCGATAGTGGCCAGGTGCGCGTCGATCTGTTTGCGCAAATCTTCGCTATCCGTGCGCTCTTTGGCTTTCTGGAGTATGGCAACGGCTTCGGGAGCAACCAGTCCGGGGTTATTCTCGCCCTGCGGGCATGCAATCTGAACCGCGGCAAGCGCCGCATCTGTCTTCAGCTCGTCGTTATCCAGGTACTGGGCCACCATACCGAGCGACTCGATTGTGCGAATCGCCGCAAGACCCGAAAGCGCCGCGACCCTCTCGTCTTTGCGCCGCGCGGCATCCAACGCCTCTTTGTATTGAGCCACCTTCTCAGGCGGCGCGGTGGCGGCAGCCGGCACGAGCCGGAGATATCCGCCGAGCGACAGCACGTGATGAGTCTCGTTGTCGGTCGTCTTGGCGATCTCCAGGAGGCGCGGCATAGCCACAGGGGTTGGCCACTCTGATACGGCGCGCACCGCCGCGTCTTTCACCACGGGGTCCCCGCTGGCAACAGCCGCCTCAGCCACCCCGTACGCTTCGTCGCTGCCCAGAGCAGGAAGCGCGGCAACGAGATCGGCCCGCGCCTGCCCTTCATGCTTCGCGATAGCGTCGAAAAGCGGCGACGGCTTCCCCGAAACCAGGGATACCAGGACGGAGCGGGCCGCATCCTTTTCGGCATCGGACTGCGCCGCAACCACCAAATCCACAACCTGGGCCGCGTCGGCTGGTTTGGCCACGGTCGACAACGCGTCAATGGCAGCCATACGGACCGTCTCGTCTTCCGCCTTGGCTTGGGCGAAGACCTCGCGGCGCGCAATATCAGCCTGCCGTTGCTTTAGAACATAGAGAAGGGCCACGCGCGCCGGAGGCGGCGTTTCATTCAATGCGTGAGCGCAGGCCTTCACAACCTGCCTCCCAGGAACCCGGAGCAGTGCCGATCTTATCGCCTCAATCTCGTCTTCCTCGGCACCCTTGCGCAAACGGTCCACCATGGGCGAAACCGCGCGGTTCCCGGTAAGTTCCGTTGCGGCGTTGATAGCCGCCAGCCGGACGACCTTCTCTTCCGCAAGAATCTGGCGTGTCAGGCTATCCGAGACAATGTTATCGCCCCGGCTGCCGAGCATGGCGATGATCTCAGCACGGACTTCCGGCGAGGCCCCCGCCATCTTGGCCATCCACTGGAGGGTAAACTCCCTGGAAGGGAATTTGCTGGCGAGTTTCAATGCCGTTGCCCGGTATTCGATGCTCGGATCGTCCGTAGCGGACAGGAGGAGGCTCTGCGCCGACGGGTTGCCGATATCGACGAGGGTCGACAGCGCGGCGCAGCGAAAACTGGCCTGATTACTGGCCATCAGATAATCGCAGATGGTATTGGCGGCTTGCATGTCGCCGGCCTCGGCCAATCGCCGCGCGTAGGCCAAACCGTATGACACCACTTTCGCCTTCTCGTACGGCGGGGCGCTCTCATAGACATTACGAAGCGCCTCGAGGTCCTGCGGCGCCCCCATCTCCGCCAAGGCCTGATAGGCCGCGAGACGGGTCTCACGGTTTTCCGATGCGGCGAACGGAACGACCTTGCCGGCCATGTCCGTCACGCGCAACTCGCCCAGAGCTTTGATGAGCGTGACGGCGCGCGCGCCTTCAGCCCCTTCGAACGCCGCTTTCAATGCCGGTACGACGTTGTCGGTACGAATCGCGAGCAACGCCTGCGTGGCGGGTTCGGCCAGCTGCTCATCGCCCAGGTATTTGAGGAGCGCGTCCACTGTCTCCGCGCCTCCGCATACTTGGAACTGGTTAATCAAGAATGTCTTGACCTCGGGGTCTGCCGCGGCTTCGAGCGCCCCGGCAAATGCGCCCGAAACCATTGCCCGAGCCTCTTCGGCGCCGCCGCGCGACACATGTTTCGCCAATCCGCTCAACAGGAAGCGCGCATTGGTGTCATCACCGGCCCCAGGGGGCACAAGCATCGCACAGACAGCTTTGATTGCGTCCGGCCCCAGTGCGATCAGGTCTTGGCCTGCGGCCGCCATGTCTTGGATGGTCTGTGCGGGCATTCTGCCCAGCAATTCCTCGACGGTGGGCTGTGCGGATGCGGGAGCGGCACAAACGAAAGCCAGTACGGCCACCAGCGCCGCTTTGCCTGCCAGCAAGAGTCCTCGACGTATCATGTCCATTTCCTTTCCTCATATCATCGCGGGCGCAGCCGCGCCCGGTGGCGTTCCATCTCTTCATGCGGTCACGACAACTGCCAGGGGGCGCGCATGGGCTGGTCAACCAGCCTGTTCGCGCCTTCGTCGTCGATGAACTCCTGTTTCACGGGATCAAAACGCAGATTTCGCCCGAGCTGCACCGCGGCCTTCGCAAGGTTGACTATCGTGCACGAACGATGCCCGTTGGCCTCATTGAGCGCGAACTTCGTGCGCGTCCGGACCGCCTCGGCGAAATCCGTCATCTGCGGTTCAGGGTCGGGAAACTGGGCCAGCTTCTTCTCGAGATTCGGAATGTCCGACCGGAAACCCTTGAACAACTTGCCGTCAGGACCTTCGATATAGGGCTTCGACGCATCTGTCCCTTCACCGTCGAGGATGATCTCGCAACCGTCCGCGTACCGCAGTACGATCCGCCGCCAAGAGCTGACCGCATCGTGGTGCTGCTGAGGCGCGTCTACTTCCACTTCAACCGGGCTCGTGTCGTCCTTACCGAGAAAATACTGGACGGGGTCAAGGTAATGCTGCCCCATGTCGCCCAGCCCGCCGCCGTCGTAGTCCCAGTATCCGCGGAAAGTGACGTGCACACGGTGGGGATGGTAGGGCTTGTAGGGCGCCGGACCAAGCCAGAAATCGTAGTCCAAGGTCTCGGGCACGGGCTCGGGCGTCAGATTGGTCAGGCCGCTCCAGTTGAACTTCCAGTTGAACCCCGTGGTTCCGCCTACAAAAACCTTGAGAGGCCAACCGAGCATGCCGCTGTCGACCAGCTTCTTGATCGGCGCCACGGGCGTCCCGAAGCCGTAGAAACCATCCTTGAACCGGAACCAGGTGTTGAGCCGGAAAATGCGGCCGTTGCGCTGGATGGCCTCGACGACTTTCTTGCCCTCGCCAATGGTGCGGGTCATGGGTTTCTCGCACCACACGTCTTTGCCCGCTTCCGCGGCGGCGATGGTGATAAGCGCATGCCAATGCGGCGGCGTGGGCACGTGGATGATATCGACGTCGGGCCGGTCGAGCACCTCGCGGAAATCCCGGTAGCCCTGGGTCCCCTCGGGCGACATCTTGAGCGCCTCCTCCAGATGCGATGAATCAACATCGCACACCGCGACCAGCCGCGCGCCCGGCATGCCAATGTGGCCGCGTCCCATGCCGCCCACGCCGATGATCGCCTTGGTAAGTTCTTCGTTGGGAGAAGGTTCTCCGGGAGCGCCCAGAACGCGCCGCGGCACAATCGCAATGCCCGCGAACGCCAAGGCGCTGTTCCGAAGGAAATTCCGCCGTGTGATTGACCGCTTGACCTTCATGTTTATCTCCTTGCATTGCCTGCGACTTGCCGCGCCCAAGGCGGCTGAAGGCGCCCTCGCCCGAACGGAGAATGCATCCCGCCGGCGAAACCACCTTCTTCGCCCCCGGACGCTCCGACAAGATTCGAACGGAATATGGGCTGAATGGGTCCTAAGTATCCCCCGAACGGCCCCTTACTTCAAGTCTGCGAATTGCCTCACAATAAAGATATCTGAAAGGGCGAGGCGGTTTTACTTGAGGGAGGTCTTCGATGGAGGGCCTTTGGCGCGCTCCGTAGCGCAGGCTTACGGACTTCGCCTCTTCCGCGCCAACGGCGCCAGGCATCCTCGCAGGCTTACGGACTTCGCCTCTTCCGCGCAAACGGCGCCAGGCATCCTCGCAGGCTTACGGACTTCGCCTCTTCCGCGCAAACGGCGAGGGCACGGGGCCTCCGGAGCGCCAACCGCGCGAAACATACCAGCCTGGCCTGGAGGGCCAGGTAAACGGCATCAAACAAACGGGGAGGGCTGAAGTCCCGAAACACCTTCACCCCTCAATCTCCCGGAACGTGAAATGCGAATCCACTCGCGCCCGTTTGAACCCTGTGCCGGGCTTTCAGCCCGGGGAATACGAGGGAATCCCTTTCCCCAGGCCTTCAGCCTGGGCTGGAGGGCCAGGTAAACGGCATCAAACAAACGGGGAGGGCTGAAGTCCCGAAACACCTTCACCCCTCAATCTCCCGGAACGTGAAATGCGAATCCACTCGCGCCCGTTTGAACCCTGTGCCGGGCTTTCAGCCCGGGGAATACGAGGGAATCCCTTTCCCCAGGCCTTCAGCCTGGGCTGGTATGTTTCGCGCCGTTGGCGCTGAAACGGGACACATACGCGGCGGCATTGCCTAGGCTGAAGGCCCAGGGGAGGTGATTCACAAAAGGCAAGAGGGCTGAAGGCCCGAAACATGCCCTGCCCGACACGAACCGCCAAAGCGCCGCGTTTGACACGGCCACGTCTTGGCGAGCCCCGCCCCAGCGCCAACGGCAAAGGCATAGGACCTCCGGAGCGCCAACGGCGCGAAACATACCAG